>DATNMT010000278.1:0-4500 GCA_035602495.1 Bradyrhizobium sp. | reverse complement strand
ATGATCTCGGGGTCTGAATTGCCACCGGGCCAGGCGGCGCAGCGCTACATCCGCGAACGCGGCGCGAAGGGCACAATCACGGTCGCGGGGTTTGCCCTGACCGCCGCGCCGATCGATGCCGCGTTGGCCAACGGCGTGCTGGCGCATTCGGACGAGACCGACGATTCCCACAACAATTCGCACTCCCATCCGGGCTGCTCGATCGTCCCGGCGGCGCTCGCGGCCGGCGAGGAATTCGGCATCGATGGCGCCCGCCTGCTGCGCGCCGTGACGCTCGGCTACGACATCGGTCCGCGCGTGGTGATGGCGATGGGCGACGACAATTTCAGCTACGAGAGCAGTTTGTCCACGCACAGCATCTCCGGAAATTTCGGGTCCGCCGCGGCCGCCTCAAGCGCCGCCGGTCTCGAGGCCCGCCAGATGCGCTGGGCGCTCGATTACGCCGCGCAGCAATCCTCAGGGATTCGCGCCTGGCGGCGCGACACCGATCACATCGAGAAGGCGTTCGTGTTTGCGGGCATGCCGGCCCGCAACGGCGTGACCTCGGCACTTCTGGTCAAATCCGGCTGGAACGGCGTCGACGACATTTTCTCCGGCGCGGACAACTTCTTCGCCGCCTATGCGCCGAAGGCGCAACCCGAACGGCTCGTCGACAAGCTCGGCGAACGCTACGAGATCGCGCAGACCGACATCAAGAAATGGACGGTCGGCTCGCCGATTCAGGGCCCGCTCGATGCGGTCGAGGCGATCCGGCGCAAACACCCGTTCGGGGCCGATCAGGTGCGGCGCGTCACCGTACGCCTTGCCCCGCCCGTCGCCACGATCGTGGACAACCGTGATATCCCCGACATCTGCCTGCAGCACATGATCGCGGTGATGCTGCTCGACAAAACCGTTTCCTTCCGTGGCGCGCACGACAAGCCGCGCATGCAGGATCCGGCCGCGCTGGGGCAGCGCGCAAAAGTGAAGCTGGTGTACGACCAGGATCTCGCCAGGTTGTTGCCGGTCCGGGTCGCGGTCGTCGAGATCGAGCTCACCGACGGAAGCGTTCTCAACGAGCGGGTTTCCGCCGTGCGCGGCACGCCGCGCAACCCGATGACGCGCGCGGAAGTGGTCGACAAGGCCCGCGATCTCACCGCGCCGGTGCTCGGGCGCGAAAAGGCGCACAAACTGATCGAGACGGTGTTTGCGATCGAAACTGTCACCGATGTTCGCAGCTTGCGGCCGCTGCTGCAGCGCGGCTAATGTCCCGCGCCCTGCTGCGCCCTTGAAACCGGAGTGCTCGTCCTGCAACCTGAAACAAAAGTCACCTTTGGCCGACTGAAAGCCTTCATCCAGCAAGCAATGACAAGACTGGGCCTGCCGGATGCCGACGCCGCGATCGTTGCCGAGTTGATGGCGCAGGCGGACCTGCAGGGCTCCGACGGACACGGCGTCAGCCGGCTGCCGCAATATGCCCGCCGCATCAAGGCCGGCGGCTTCAACGTGCGGCCGAATATCCGTGTGGTGCGCGAGCAGGCCGCCACCGCGCTGGTGAACGGCGATAACGGCATGGGCCATCTCGTCATGAAACGCGCGGCCGAGATCGCGATTGAAAAGGCGCGCTTAACCGGCATTGCCTGGGTCAATTCGCAGTTCTCCAACCATGCCGGCCCCGCCTCGCTCTACGCCAGCATGCCGCTCAGGCACGACATGATCGGGCTCTATTTCGCGGTCGGCAACGCCAACCATCTACCGCCCTGGGGCGGCCTCGACATGCTGCTGTCGACCAACCCGATCGCAGCCGCGATTCCGGCCGGCGACGAGAAGCCGATCGTGCTCGACATGGCCACGACGGTTGCGGCCTACGGAAAGGTCAAGACCAAGGCGCTGCGCGGCGAGACCATGCCGGAGGGCTGGATGATCGACCGGCAGGGCAAGCCCTTGACCGATCCGAAACGCGCCGACGAAGGCATGCTGCTGCCGCTCGGCGGCATGGAGGCCGGCTACAAGGGCTATGGGCTCGCCATGATCATCGGCCTGCTCGCGGGCACGCTCGGAGGCGCCGCGATGGGCCGCGACGTCATCGACTTCAACCATGACGACGACAGCGTCACCAACACCGGGCAGGCGATCGCGGCCATCAACATTGCAGCCTTCGGCGACGTCGCCGCCTTCAAGGCGAGCGTTGATACCCTGGTGCGCGACTTTCACAATTCCGACCGGATGCCCGGCGTCGAGCGGATCATCGTGCCCGGCGAACGCAGCCACGAGACGCGGACGGTGCGCACGCGCGATGGAATCCCGATCGCGCCCGCGCTGCTGCGGGGGCTCGATCAGGTGGCCGGTGAACTCGGAATTGAAAAACTTGCGTAAGTCAGGACTTGTCGCCGCCTTTCGTCGCCGGCTTCGGCCGCGGCGGCCCGTCCACCGGCGGCAGCGACTTCAGATATTCCGCCATCGCGGAGCGATCTTCCGGGCTCAATTGCGAGGTGTTCTTGATGACGCGCGCCATCGAGCCGCCGGCGCTGTCGCCCTCGGGCAATTCGCCGGTCTTCAGGAAATCGGAGATGTCCTTCACGCTCCAGTCGCCAATTCCCTTTTGCGTGATGTTCGGCACCCAGCCCTCGCCTTCCGGATTTGGCCCGCCGGCGAAACGCTGCGCGGCGATGATGCCGCCCAGGAAATTCCGGGGACTATGACACTCCGCGCAATGGCCGAGACTGTTGACGATGTAGGCGCCGCGATTCCACTGCGGGGTGTGTGCCGCATCCGGCATGAACGGCCTGTCGTCCATGAACAGAAGCTTCCAGATCCCGATGTTGCGGCGGATGTTGAACGGAAACGGCACGTCGTGATCGCGCACCTTGCCGGAGACCGGGGCAAGCGTTTTCAGGTAGGCGAAGAGATCGCGGACGTCTTCGATCTTCGCGTGTGCGTAGGAGGTGTACGGAAAGGCCGGGAAATAATGATACCCGCCGGGCGAAACACCCCTTGTCACCGCGGCAACGAATTGCGCTTCGCTCCATCGGCCGATGCCGTCGGCCGGATCGGGCGAGATGTTCGGCGCGTAGAACGTCCCGAACGGCGACGGTATCGCGAGGCCACCCCCGAGCTTGGTGCGGTCGGGCTGGCCGGGCACCGCATGGCAGGAGGAACATCCTCCGGCATTGAAGGTTGTCAGTCCGTTGGCGAGGTCTGGCGTGTGGTCTGTCGCCGCGACCGCCGACACGCTTGGGACGGCCGTCAGCCACCAATAGATGCCGAGAGCGATGACGCCAGCGAGGGCAGAGCCAGGGAGAATGCGTCGCAGCATGCACCGATCCGTCATGATCCATCTTCAACTAACGGCTAGTATGCCGGCTATTCGGGCCGTAAGCTGCCTGATAATTTGCGATGATTAGGGCGTCTTCGGGAATAAATTCGGAACCATACTGTTTTGAAAACTGGCACTATCACTCAAAGCCAACAGGGAGAGAACCATGTCGACGACCAGAACTATGCTTGTTACGCTTGCGCTGGGAGCAACTTTTGCGTTCGCCGGACCCGCCTTCGCCGAGAAGATGAAGGCCACGCTGGACGGCAAATCCGAAGTGCCCGCCAATACCAGCGCCGCCAAGGGCACGGCCGATATCGACTATGATGCGGCCACCAAAAAGCTGACCTGGAAGCTGACCTATTCCGGGCTCTCCGGCCCCGCGACGGCCGCGCATTTCCACGGACCCGCTGAACCGGGCAAGAACGCCGGCGTCGCCGTCGCCATCCCGAACGCGACCTCGAGCCCGGCCGAAGGCTCGGCCACGCTGACCGATGCCCAGGCCGCCGACCTCATGGCCGGCAAGTACTACGTCAACGTCCACACCGCGGCCAATCCGGGCGGCGAAATCCGCGGCCAGGTGACCAAGTAATTTTCGAAACGCGCGCGCCTCAGGGCACCGCGTACGTCAAACAATGCGAAGCAAAGAAAAAGGGTGGACGCCGTCGGGCGGTCCACCCTTTGCCGTCAGAGATGCTTCGGTGTTCGAATTACTTCAGCTTCAGCCGGTAGGTCTCGTGACAATCGGTGCACTTGGCCTGGATCGTATCGTAGGCGACCTTTAGGCTGGCGACATCCTTGATCGAGCCCTTGACGTCGGCGATCGCCTTGGAGACGGCAGGTACCTTGGAGTCGAAATCGGCCTTGTTCTGCCAGATCTTCTGCGACGAGCCGTAAGTCGCGTTGACCACATCTTCCTTGGGATTTGTCTCAAAGACCTTGGGGATCGTCGGCACGCTTTCTTGAAGCGCCGCGATCGCGGCATCGGCCGCTTTCTGGTCGTAAGGAATCTCGCCCTTCGTCATTTTCAGGACCACGCCGTACATGCTCTTGCCCTGCGTCCGCATCAGATTGTCCTGCTTGACCGCGACATCCTGCTGCGCCAGCACGGCGCCGACACCGAGCAACAAGGCTCCCACCACAACAACCGTTCGCTTCATCAGCCAGTACTCCGTGTTAAGAGGCGTTTCCAAACGAAGCCGCGC
>DATNMT010000260.1:0-6381 GCA_035602495.1 Bradyrhizobium sp. | reverse complement strand
CAGGCCGATAATGGTGATCGCCATGATGATCGCGGCGACCACCCAGCCAAAGGCCATCCACAGACCGCCAAAGACGATCCAGAGGACGTTCAGGAAGATCGAAACAGGCGTCATGCGATTTCTTTGGAGGCTGGAGTGAAGCGTCCGGCTGATGATCTCTCCGATCATATGACGACAGGCCGGACAAGCAAACCGAATTGCGGCCAGGCAGGGATCAGGCCAGCGCGAAGCCGGTCTCAAATCCCCCATTGAACCGATTTTTCATGTCAATATTCTCCGGAGGCAGCCGAAACGGCCGATGCGGCAAAAGTCCGCGCCTTACAGGGAGAGAACCATGAAAAAACTGCTCGCCGCCATCGCGCTGGCGATCTTTGTCACGCTGCCGCAAATGGCCCCCGCCGACGACACCGTGCGCTTTGCGCCGCTGAAGGCCGAGGAACTCAATCCGGCGCAAAAGGCCTGGGCGGACGCGATTACGGCGCCGCCGCGCAATGCGAAGTTCACCAACCCGCCCTATCGCGCCTATATCCGCAACCCCGATCTGGCACCGCGGCTGACGGCCATGACGGATTACCTGCGCTGGAACACGTCGCTACCGCCGCGCCTGAGCGAAATGGCGATCCTGATCACGGCGCGGCAGTGGACCGCGCAATATGAGTGGTTCGCGCATTATCCGCTCGCGATCAAGGGCGGACTCGATCCGAGGATCCTGAGCGCGATTGCACAAGGCAAGCGTCCCGACAACATGAAGGACGACGAGGCCGCGCTGTACGATCTGGCGATGGCGCTCTATCGCGACAAGAAGGTATCCGATCCGGTCTACAAGGCCGCGCTGGAGAAGTTCGGCGAGCGCGGCATCATGGATATCATCGGCATCATGGGGTATTACGACATCACGTCGATGACGCTGATCACCATGCAGGCGGGCCCGCCCAACGACAGCGTGCCGCCGCTGCCGGAGCTTGCGAAATAGGTCTCGACTTTCGTCATTGCCGGGCTTGACCCGGCAATCCATCTTCTTCGCAGGACTCCTTTTGAAGATAGATGGATGCCCGGATCAAGTCCGGGCATGACGGCTGAATTCGTTGAGCAATCTTGCGTCTCAGCGCCGATAGCGGTCGGTGCGCGCATAGGCCTGTCGGTTTTGCTGCACCGGGCGGCTGGCCAGGCTGACGCGCGCCTCGCTGGCGAGCGGGATCGCGGGCCTGAGTTCTTCCAGGAAGATCGGGTTGGCAAAGTAAAACCCCTGCGCGTAGCGGATTTTGGTGGCGGCCTGCAGATAGGCCAACTCCTCGAAGGATTCCAGGCCTTCCGCGACCACGGTCATGCCGAGCGCTTCGCTCAAGGATTCAATCGCCCGCAAAATGCCCTGGCTGCGCGGGCGTTTGTGGATGTCGGTGATGAAGGAGCGGTCGATCTTGATCTCGTCGGCGGTGATGTCGGCCAGCGCCGACAGCGACGAATAGCCGATGCCGAAATCGTCGATCGATATCCCGACCCCCAACTTGCGGAAGATCGGCAGGATCTCGTCCTGGAAATGGCTCTTGGCGACGAAGGCGTCTTCGGTCACTTCGATCATGAAGCGCTTCGGAAATCCGGTGGCCTCGAGCGCTGAGGCGAACGAGCGCATGAACTCGGTATTGCCGGCCTGCCGGGCCGCGACGTTGATGCTGATCGAGGCGCCGTGACCGAAGGTTTCATTGATCAGGTCGATCGATTTGACGATCTCCGCCAGCACCAGATGGGTCAGCTCGTCGATCAGCCCGAGCTCGACGGCGAGATTGATGAAGGTGCCGGGGGCCTGAATGACACCCTCGTCGTCGCGCAGCCGCACCAGCGCCTCGATGCCCTGGATTTCCTTGGTCCGGATGTCGACCTTGGGCTGGAACGCGCAGCAAAAGCGCTTTTCCAGAATGGCGAGCCGCAGCGACTGCTCGATCTTCATCCGCGCCAGCGCCTCGCGCTCCATGCCGGCGTCGAAGAAGGCGGCCGAGCCCTTGCCGTCGTTCTTGACCCGATACATCGCGATATCGGCGTTCTGGCGCAGCGTGTCGTAGCTGCGGCCATGATCGGGATAGAGACTCACCCCGATCGACGTGGAGGCGAAGATCTCCGAGCCATCGATGAAAAACGGGGCCTTCAGACGCTCCAGCGTGGAGTGGATGTATTCGACCACCTCGTGTTCGCTCCGGATCGGGTCGAGCAGCAGCAGGAATTCGTCGCCGCTGATCCGCGACAGCATGTCGGATTCGCGCAAATCGAGCCCAAGCCGCTTTGCGACCTCGACCAGCAGCGCGTCCCCGATGGCGTGGCCGTAGTAATCGTTGATGTGCTTGAAGTTGTCGATGTCGAGAAAGGCGAGCGCGAACCGCCCATGCGCCTCGCGCTGCAGCAACTGGTTGGCGCGGTGCTCGATCACGCGCCGCGTCGGCAGCCCGGTCAGCTCGTCATAATAGGCCGACCGAAACAGATGATCCTCGACGGCCTTCTGCTCGCTGATGTCGACCGAACTCGACAACAGGAGATGACGGTCGGCGATGCGAACCGGGCGATGGGTGGTGAGAAAGACCTGCTTGATCTCGCCCCTGGCGACGAATTCCTCCGCGACGGCAGCGCGGCCGGCGCGCAGCAGTTCGAGGCCGCTCTCGCGCCGCTGGCTTAGTTGCTCCGAAGCGGCCGGTGGCTCGCCGCCGGCAATCCCGAGCTGGAGGGCTGCGGCGTCGTTCACCAGCAGGAACCGGCCGTGCTCGTCCTGGACGGTGACGCCCGCGGGGAGCATTCGCAGGACATCCCGGAGAATGCCGAGTTCGGCGTCATCGGCGAGAACGCCTTCGCCTTCCGTCGCGGCGGTCGGCAGTTCGATGGGGTGACGGCTTTGCATGATCGCCGACTTTGACGAGGTCCCTTGTAGTTTTGGTTAAATCAAACCACGAAACACCGCCTTGGCGCTCCCGCGCGCGGATTTGAGTGAGGGTCGCCTCAATCGTCATTAACAGAATCTCAATTCGCAACCGCAACGCGCCTTGCGCCGGCCCAAAGCGCGAGCCGCTCAGGCCACCGGTATGCGGCACTGCATGGTGCAGTGAACGCCGGTCTTCAAATAGGCGATCTCGGTCTTGCCGTCGAAGGCCCGCAGCCCCGATTGCAGGAGCCTGGTGCCGAAGCCGGGCTCTCCGACACGGTCGACCGGCGGACCTTCGGTCTCGTCCCAGGTGATGTTGAGGCGGTCGTCGGACGCCGACCATGACACCTGCAATAGCCCGCGCGGGGAGGAAAACGCGCCGTACTTCGCGGCATTGGTGGCCAGCTCGTGGAATATCAAGGCCAGGCTGACCGCCAGTTTGGCGGGAAGAAACAGCGGATGGCCGTTCAGGGTAAATCGAACATGGCCGTAGGGTCCGAGTTCGGAAAGCAAGAGATCCTTGATGTCGCAGCCGGTACTGTCGACCCGTGCGATCAGATCGTCGGTCGCCGAGAGCGCGCGGATCCGGTGATCGATGCCGGCCCAGACCTGTGGCTGGTCATGCAGCACCTGATGGAGAACCGCGTGAATGGTCGACGTTTTGTTTTTCAGACGGTGCTGCAGCTCGGCGACGACGACCTTGCGATACTCTTCCTCCGCAATCAGGCGCTTCGATATCTCGCGTTGCTGCGAGACGATCGACCGATAATGTTCGATGCCCCAGATCGTCAGCCCGCAGACGGCCAGATAGATGGCGAGCAGCGCCAGCCTGGCAAAATCGGCGCTCGCGTCGCTGAAATTGGCGGTTACGCCGAGTGCGCCCCCGGCCAGCGCGGTTACGATGCCGGCCCGGAGACCGCTGAACGCGGTGACAAAGAATACGGCAGGAATATAGGGGGTGAAGAACACGTCCGGCCGGATCTGCGCGAGACCCCACCGCGCGGCGGTCGCCAGCGCGAGGCAGGATGCCGCGAATCCAATGCTAACAGGCAGCGGTGGCTGGGATATTCCGTGCCAGCCTCGCCGGAACTCTTCGGTCAATTTCACCATGGGTCACATCGGTCGGTCAGCGCATCCGGGAATGAAGCCTTGGCCATCGAGGTAAATACGCCGCCCCAGCGCCGCAAGCGTAGCTTGCGTTGCATCGGGATGCCGGGAATATACTGGAGTCAATAACGCTCAAAATCAGGGAGAACGACATGGGTCGGCTAAGCGGCAAGGTCGCGGTCATCACCGGCGCGACCAGCGGCATCGGTCTGCGCAGCGCGGAGGTTTTCGTCGCCGAGGGCGCGAAAATCGTCATCGCCGGACGCCGCGCGCCGGAGGGAGAGGCGCTGGCCAACAAGCTCGGCGCCAATTGCATCTTCCGCAAGACCGATGTCACGGTCGAGGACGAGATGCGCGCGCTGATCGGCGAGGCGGTGGAGAAATTCGGCCGCATCGATTGCCTGTTCAACAATGCCGGAGGGCCGGCGCAGACCGGCGGCATCGAGGGCCTCGACGTTGCACGTTTCGACGCCGCGATGGCCACCCTGGTGCGCAGCGTGATGCTCGGCATGAAGCACGCCGCGCCGTACATGAAGAAGCAGGGTTCCGGCAGCATCATCAACAACGGCAGCATTGCCGGAAGGCTCGCCGGGTTTTCCTCGTCGGTGGTGTATGGCGCCGCCAAGGCCGCCGTCATTCATCTCACCAAATGCGTGGCGATGGAGCTCGGCGAGTCCGGCGTCCGCGTCAACTCGATCTCGCCCGGCGCGATCGCCACCGGCATTTTCGGCAAGGCGCTGGGCTTGTCGGTCGAGGCGGCGGAGAAAACCCCCGACGTGATGCGCGAGATCTACAAGACCGCGCAGCCGATCCAGCGCGCCGGCCTGCCGGACGATATCGCCCATGCCGCGGTGTTTCTCGCCAGCGACGAGTCGAGCTTCATCAACGGCCACGATCTGGTGGTCGACGGCGCCATCACCGGCGGCCGCAACTGGACGGCGCAGCAGCAGGGCTACGTCTCGATGCGCAAGGCGTTCGATCAGGGCAAGGGCTAGCCGGGGGCCGTCATTCCGGGGCGATGCGAAGCATCGAACCCGGAATCTCGAGATTCCGGGTCTGGTCCTTCGGACCATCCCGGAATGACGAGCTTAGATTAGGGCGCTCCTCTTCCAAATGCATGGCTAACACGGAGCCAGATGGGAGGTCATCATGTTCGCAACATTGGGCGTTTCGCCCGAGCGGATCGAAGCTCGTTCATTTTACCTGCCCATCATCGCCGGCCTCGCCTGCGCATTGGCCGTTGCCAAGACGTTGCCAGCCACGATGGACACGCTCTCGACGGTGCTCGCGCCGCTGTGCGCATCCAGCGATTCCGCGGGCTCCGCGCTCGATACCGTCGAGCCGATCGCCTCTTACGCCTTGCCCAACGTCCCGGGCAAGCGCGTGACGATCGTGCGCGTGTTCTACGGCCCCGGCGGCTTCACCCGCGCCCATCGCCACGCCGGTTCTGTTACCGCCTATATCACCAGGGGCGAGATCCGCTCCCAGCTTGCCGGCGGTCCGGTTGAAAAATTTGCAGTCGGTCAATCGTTCTTCGAGCCGGCCGGCGCGACGCATCTGGTCTCGGCCAATGCCAGCAACACCGAGCCCGCCGAACTGATTGCGGTGTTCGTGGCGGACGAGGGCGCGCAGCTCACGACCTTTATCGAATAGCGATCCTTCGCCGCGCGGTCAGGACTTAAGCAGGTCCGTGTATAAGTCGAAGCTGTGGCGAACGTGGAGGCAGGCGGCATGAACGCAAGGCTTGAAAGAAAACTGCGGTCGCTGATCGTCATCTCCGTTGCCAGCGCCATCGGCGGCATCGTCTTTGTCGTTGCGCGGGGTTTCACAACGCCATCCGCGATCGCAACGGGCATCGTTTATGGGCTGCTACTGGGTGTCACGCTCGCGGGAATCTCGCTGTTTCTCCTGCAAGGTCCGATGCAACTCTGGCTCGGCAGCCTTTCGTTTACGGCCAACCTGATGGTACGGAGCGCAATCTACGCCGCGATCATTGTCCCCATCCAGTTTTTTCAGCTCGGTGACATCATCGCGCGGGCGCCTCCCGATCCGTCTCATGAAACGTTCTGGATCTCGATCATCTATTCCGTCGTGTGCGTGATTCTGGTGAATCTGGTTTTTGGGATCGCCAACATCGTCGGGGGACGGGCCCTCCTGAACTTCATCATCGGGCGGTATCACACCCCGCTCGAGGAGAACCGCTTCGTGCTGTTCGTCGACATTGCGGGTTCGACGGGGCTGGCCGAGCGGCTCGGCGGCATCGCGATTCACCGCCTGCTCGATCGTACCTTTCGCCTGCTTACGCTTTCGGTCATCGATTATCGCGGCGAGGTCCTGAATTATGTCGGCGACGAGGTGATCGTGACCTGGCC
>DATNMT010000250.1:0-7189 GCA_035602495.1 Bradyrhizobium sp. | reverse complement strand
GGCCAGGTTCTGAAACGTCTTCTCGCTTGCCACGGCGACCATCACGTGCCCATCCGCGGTTTCGAGCGGCCCGAACATCGGCCGTTTCGGCAGCTTCACCTCGAATTGCGACCACTGCAATTCGTTCAAGGTCAGGCTGAGCATCGATTCCAGCATCGAGACGTCGATGTGCTGGCCTTTCCGGGTGCCGTGACGCTGATACAGCGCCGCCGAAATAGCGCCGAACGCATAGACGCCGGTGAGAACGTCGGCGTGATAGATGCCGCAGTAATCCGGGCGAGACCGCCCGGGCTGATAGGCCAGATGCGCCATTTCGTAGCCGGAAGCGGCATGGATGACCGGCGCATAGGCCGGCAGCTCCGCCGACGGCCCGGTCTGGCCGTAGCCGGAGATCGAACAATAGATCAGTCTCGGATTGAGCTCGTTGAGCGATCGGTAGTCCAGCTTCAACCGGCGCATCACGCCGGGGCGGAAATTCTCGACCAGGACATCGGCGGTTGCGACCAGGCGGCGGACGATGTCGATCGCGTTTGGCGATTTCAGATCGAGAACGAGGCTCTTCTTGCCGACATTGAGCTGACCGAACACGGTGGAGCAGCCGTTGCGGACCGGCGGGCGGGTCCGCATGGTCTCGCCTTCGGCCTGTTCGATCTTGATAACCTCCGCGCCCAGGTCCGCGAGCATCCGGGTACAATGCGGACCGGCGATCGTGGTTGAAAAATCCAGCACGCGAAGACCTGCGAAGCTCTTTGTCAAATTAGCCTCATCGTTTGCCGCTATCGTCATTGATCGAGAACTCCCTCCGGCCGCCACGCCTCGAGCCGCGGCGAGACCCTAAATGGCGCGGCTCGACGGGGGAAGTATTTCCCTAACGAACCTTGAAGACTCTGACGAAGGCCCGGCCCGATCCCACTTCAACCCAGAAGAGAAACTGGAATCGTTCTTGCATTAATTTACGTCAGCGCGGGCCACGAGGGGGCTATTTGAGAGTTCTGTTCGTCACGACCGAGATGGACGACTTTGTCCGCGTGGGCGGGCTCGCTGCCGTTTCGGCGGCCTTGCCCCGGGCGCTGCGGCTCTGGGCCGACGTCAGGATTCTGCTGCCGGGCTATCGCGACGTCGTCGAACAATTCACGCATATTCAAATCGTTGGCCGGTGCCCGGCGAAGGCGGAAATGCCGGCCTGCACGGTCGGATTGGCGGCGACCAAAGACGGCCTGCCGGTCTACGTGCTGCTGTGTCCGCAGCTCTACGACCGCCCCGGCAACCCCTACGGCGATGCGTCGGGCCGCGACTGGCCGGATAACGATATCCGCTTCGGGCGATTTGCCTCCGCCGCCGCTGAACTGGCGGCAGGCACGCTGGACAAGAATTGGGCAGCGGATCTGGTTCATGCCAATGACTGGCAGGCCGCACTGGTGCCGGCCTATCTCGCCTGGAATGCCACCAGGATCCCGACCATTCTGACCATCCACAACCTGGCCTATCAGGGCCTGTTCCCAAAAGAGTCGCTGCGCCGGATCGGCGCGCCCGAGGCCTCCTTCCATATCGACGGGCTGGAGTTCTACGACAAACTGTCCTTCCTCAAGGGCGGCCTCATCTACGCCTCGCATCTGACTACCGTCAGCGAGACCTATGCCAGGGAGATCACCACGCCGGAGCTCGGTTGCGGGCTCGAAGGGCTGCTGCGCCGCCGCTCCGATGCCGAGCAGTTGACGGGAATATTGAACGGCATCGACGAAAGCTGGGATCCGCGGGTCTGCGCGCAGCTGGCGCAGCCGTTTGCCGCCGGCGACTGGGAGGGCAAGCAGGCGAACTCGGATTACGTTCGCCAGCAGTTCGGTCTGGCGCTGTCGCGCGGTCCGATCTTCGGCCTCGTGGCCCGGCTGGTGCATCAGAAGGGCGTCGACCTCGTGCTGTCGGCTGCCGACGAGATCATCGACGCCGGCGGACAGATCATCGTCACCGGCTCGGGCGAGCCCGAGATCGAGCAGGCGCTGGTCGATGCGCATCGCCGCAGGCCGGATGCGATCGGGGTCGTCATCGGCTTCAACGACGGACAGGCGCGGCGGATTTTTGCCGGCAGCGATTTCACGCTGATGCCGTCGCGTTTCGAGCCGTGCGGGCTGAGCCAGATGTATGCGCAGAAATTCGGTTCGCTGCCGATCGGCCACCAGACCGGAGGGCTCGCCGAAACCATCACCGACGGCGAAACCGGATTTTTGTTCGATTCCCCGTCGACCGAATCGTTCCTTGGCGGCATCAGGCGGGCGTTCGCAACCTTCATGGCCAAGGACCGCCTCTATTCGATGCGCCGAAGCGCGATGTCGCGGTCGTTCAGCTGGGATGTTTCCGCGGCGCTGTACGGCGCGCTTTATCGGAAGGCGCTGTCCTCCTGATCGCGCGCCCGGCGAGGCGGATCCGGGTTGTCATTCGGCGGCCCTGGGCAACATCTCCGTCTGCTCGTGAAGGATCACCCCCGACAGCGGATCGAACTCGCCGACCCATGGCGCGCGATCGAGCACCGCCCTGGTATGCGCGTAGCCTGCGTCCCAGCGCTGCCTGATGGCAGCGGGACTGAAATCGATATCCTTGGTGTGGTTCTCCCGTTCAAGCTGCGGCGCCTGCAGCAGCACCACATGCATCTGTGTCGAACAGCCGTATCCGGCCAGTTCACGCACCGCCTCGCTGTTGCGTTCGGCCTCCGGGATTCTGGCGGCGAGTTCGTTGATGACATGGCGCAGCCGGTGCGCCTGCTCCTGGCGGGCGATATGGCTCGCGATCCGGCTCGAATACTGCACATCCTTCTGCCGATTAAGCACCTCCGCCAGCGTCGTCGGCTCGGCACCCAACGGGTTCCACATATGGACCGAGAAAATCAGCGAATTCTTGCGGGGATTGTCGTCGAATACCGCCTCGGTCGGCGTATTCGACAGAATGCCGCCGTCCCAATACAGCTCGCCGTCGATGCGAACAGGAGGAAACGCGGGCGGTAACGCGCCCGATGCCATGATGTGCTTGACGCCAAGACGGCAATCGCGGCTGTCGAAATATCGCATCTGGCTGGTCCGGACATGCGCGGCGCCAACCGTCAGACGGGGCCGGCAGCGGTTGACGAGATCGAAGTCGACGAGCTCGTTGAGCGTCTGCTCGAGCGGTTCGGTCGAGTAATATCCGACGTTGTCGGAGCCAAGGGGAAAATCCGCACCCGCAAAGGCCAGCGGATTGGGTCTGAAGAATCCCGGAATTCCGTTGGCCAGCGTGGCCCAGTGGGACAGCGTTTCGCCCACGCCGGAAAACATCGCCGGGAAGCTCCAGGTCGGACGCTGCTCCACCCGCTCCCAGAATTGCCGCAGCTTCGGCAATCGGTTTTGGGGCGCGTTGCCGGCGATGAGACTTGCGTTGATGGCACCGATGGAGGTGCCGATAATCCAGTCCGGCTCGATCCCGGCTTCATGCAGCGCCTGATAGACGCCGGCCTGATAGGACCCCAGCGCGCCGCCGCCTTGCAGCACGAGAACGACCTGCCCGGGCAGTGTCCTGCGTGGTGACCTGATGCTCTCGACAGATTGACTATCTAGACCGTTATCCATGACGCAGTTTCCGATCGCCGCCGCGCTTCATGATGTTCGCGGACAAATTCGAGTTTGTTACGCCCGATCGGTCCGAATGCAAGATCATTTCCATTGATCAGCCCGCGGTCCGCCGCGTCTCCGGCATCGCAAACCAGATCATGGCAAGGCCCAAAGCCGCAACGCCGGCGAGCCCGGTGAAGGCGACAGGGCTGCCGAACCTGTCGCTGACATAGCCGGCGAGGACGGTGCTCAGCGATGCGCCGATACCGGTGGCGGTGCCGACAATACCCTGCGCCAGATTGAAGTGGCCGCTGCCGAATGCGACATCGGCGACGACCAATGGAATCATCACGCTGAAGACTGCGGCTGTAACGCCGTCGAAGACCTGCACCGCGACCAGCAAATAGGGATCGCTGACAGTCGCAAACAGCAGGCCGCGCATCGCCAGCGCGCCAAAACCGAGCAGCAGCAGCGGCCGCCGTCCCCACTGTTGCGCCTTGCGTCCGACCGATGGAGATGTCAGCGCGACGATGGCTTGCGGCACGATGATGCAGGCGGCGATCAATACCGGCGCCCACTGGCTTGATCGCGTCGTCACCACGCCCGCCATCAGCGGAAGCATTGCCGCGTTGGCGAGCTGCAACAGCAGCACGCTCAAGGCGAAGATCAATAAAGGACGCTGACGCACCAGATGGAGAACGCTCGTAGCGTTGGCGTCAGGTACCTTGCGCGCCACCGCACCGTGCGCTCGCTGAGGATCAATTTCACGATCACGAATTCGCGCGAGCGCGAGTAACGTCGGAATTGCCAGGATGAAGGTAACGAGAAACACCGAGCGGCTCGACAGCAGATAGCCGGCCGTGCCCATCACGGCCGCAGCGACGCCGTTTCCGAGCGATGCGTAGCGGGCGTTGCGTCCGAACCGCTCGCCGATCGCCAGCGGCCCGACCAGACCGAGGCTGATCGCGGCAATCGCCGGACCGAGCACGCAGCTCGCGGCGGCGTGCAGCGTCGCCGCGGCCGCCACCACCGGAAAAATCGGCCATGCGGCATATCCCAGCGCGCAGACGCCGATGGTGGCAACCGCAAGGCCGGCGACCAGTCGTTCCGAGCGCGCCGCATCGACGATGGCTCCGCCCGGCATTTGCCCGATCAGCGCGACGAGACCGCCAATCGATAGCACAAAACCGATCTGGCCCTGGGTCCACTTCTGCGTCGTCAGGTAAACCGCGATAAACGGACCGAATCCGGTCTGCACATCCGCAAGAAAAAAGATAAACCAGTCGAGGCCACGCAAACTCTGGTGCGAAGGCGTCGGCGTTGCACTCCGCGCCATGGGTTCTGACAACAGCGGGTCATCACCGCCGCCAGTGGCCCGGCCGCGGTGGTCATCAATCGGGGCGGCCGGCTGCCTGGGCGAGCGCGCGAACAGGTTGCATCTCCAAATAGTCAGGGGTTGAATTGCAGCGGCTTCAGGCTGCCGGCTGCGCCAAGCACCACGATCGGCGCATCCTCCTTGTACTCGGGCGCCGCGGTCACCTGGTCCTTGGTCAATTCGAGCGTGATGCTGTCGCCCTTGTCGGCGACGTGGCCGAAATGCAGCGCGTTCCAGTCGACCACGATCTTGCGGCTGCCGACGCCGAGAAAACCGCCGAAATCGATCACCGCCGCGCGCACAACGCCGGCGCGGTCGACGATGACATCGACGATGCGCCCCATGTCCTCGTCGGCCGGGCTGCGGACGTCACGGCCGAGTACGCCGTGCGCTTCCTTCGCGCCGATGATGGTGACCGAGGGCGGTGGCGCCGGTTCTTTCGGTACGGCGGGAGCGGCCGCATTTGGTTGCTGCGCCGGCTGCGGCGCGTTGGTGCCCGCCTGCGGCGGGGATGTGTCCTGTTGCGCCTGCGACGCGGCAATCGCCAACCCGGCAATGGCTGTGATGAAAATGAACAGACGTGCAAAGCGCATGCGGCCTCCTCCGGTCAAGCGCTGACCTCAATGCGCCAGCACGATCGACACCTGGATCCGGCCACGTGTGCGCAGGACCTCCAGCGACACCTCATCGCCGTGGCGGCTGACCCGAAGATCGACGCTTGAAGGTCCCAATCTGAGATCGCGCAGCACCACCTCGTTGAGGAACGCCGGCAGACGCGGATTACGCAGCCGGATTTCGCCGTGCGCGGCGTCGAATTCGAGCCCGAGTGCGGCCTCCAGCAGCGTGAACGGCGTCGCGCTCGCCCACGCCTGCGGCGCGCAGGCGACGGGATAGAGCGTTGGTCCGCGGGATCTTTCGCGCCGAAAACCGCAGAACAATTCGGGAAGCCGCCGCAAATCCATGTACGCGGCGGCGTCGAACAGCGCCTTGAACAAATGGGCGACCGAATGCTTGAGGCCATAGCGCGCCAACCCCATCGCGATCAGCGCGTTGTCATGCGGCCAGATCGAACCATTGTGATAGGACATCGGATTGTAGCGCGCTTCGCCATGCGCGACGGTGCGGATGCCCCAGCCGGTAAAGAAATGCGGCCGCATCAGATCGGCCGCGACCAGGCGGGCGCGATCCTCGCTGACGATGCCGCTGAACAGCAACTGCCCGGCGTTGGAGCTGCGTACCCTGCAGGGCTCCTTGGCGCCGTCGAGCGCCAGCGCATAGGTGCCGAGTTCCTCGCACCAGAAAGCCTGTTCGAAGCGCGTGGCAAGCGCCTGCGCTTCGGTCACGAGTTGCCCGGCCATTTCCGAAAGTCCCAGGCGCATGGCGCAACGCGCCGCCAGCTTCTTGCCGGCGAACACATATCCCTGGACTTCCGCGAGCGCGATATACCCCTCGGCGAGCCGGCCGTCGGCGTGGAAGATCGCGTCGTAGGAATCCTTCCAGCCTTGATTGGCGAGCCCCTGTTCCGAAGCGCGGCGGTATTCGACAAATCCGTCCCGGTCGGGATCGCCCGCGCCATCGATCCAGCGCAGGGCCGCCTCGATCGACGGCCACAGCTCGACCAGCGTTTCGGTGTCGCCGGTGCGCTCGACATAGAGCCCAGCCAGCAGCACGAACAGCGGCGTCGCGTCGACGCTGCCGTAATATTGCGCAAACGGCACCTCGCGCAGATCGGCCATCTCGCCGCCGCGCATTTCATGCAGGATTTTGCCGGGTTCGGCGTCGGAGGCCGGGTCGACCGATTTGGCCTGATAGAAGGCGAGCCGCCGCAGCACGCCACGCGCTACCCGCGGATCGATCCACAGCATCTGCAGCGCGGTGATGATTCCGTCGCGGCCGAACGTCGTCGAATACCAGGGAATGCCCGCATAGGGATAGCGTCCCTGCGGGGTATCGGTCATCAGCATGTTGAGGTCGGCCATCGACTGGCACAGCACCTCGTTGAATATGTTGTTCGAGGTCTCGATGCTGGCGGCGCCCATCGTCGAGCGGCGCATTTCGCGTCGATGCGCCAGCAATCCGCGAAAAAACGGCGCCGGTCGGAACATGGCCGGCTTGTTGCAGGATGCGCCGACAAACAGCGCGGAGACCTGCTGCGGCGCCAGATCGAGGTGATAGGTCGCGGCATTCACGGCAAGGCGGGTCGGCCGCGGGTCGAAATGCAGCGTGGTCCTGCGCAAAT
>DATNMT010000241.1:0-9743 GCA_035602495.1 Bradyrhizobium sp. | reverse complement strand
CGTTGCAGCGTATCGAGGTCGGCGTCAACTCGCCGGTCAGGAACCTGTCGCGCCGCGGCCCGCCGATCCCGGACGACGGCCTTTCCGTCAACATCGTCGCCTCGGGCGTGAGCTTGCATCCGGTCGACGAAATGCCGTCGGTGCACGATGCCGACCTGAAAGCGCATGTCACCGGCCGCACCGCGACCGTCACGATCGGGCAGGCAGTGTCCGACACGCCCGCGGGCCGCAAACTCACGATCTCGGATTTTATCTTCGAGGTGCCGGACATGGCGCCCAAGCCGTCGCCGGCCAAGATCAAATTCCGGATCGAGGGCCCGGTGCCGGCGGCGGCCGAGATTCTGGCTTCTGACCGGCTTAGCGACTTTTCCGGCACTCTGATCGATCCCAATTCCAGCAAGGGCAACGTTTCGGCGATCATCACGCTCGGTCTGCCGGTGAAGGGCTCATTGACCAAGGCCGACACGGTTTATGCGGTCGCCGCCGATCTCAGCGGATTTGCCGCCGACAAGCTAGTGATGAACAAAAAGCTCGAAGCCAATGCGCTGAAAGTCATCGCCAACAACGCCGGCTATCAGGTCAAGGGCGATGTCAAGATCGACGGGCAAGCGGCCGCGCTGGATTATCGCAAGCCCGCCGAAGGCGATGCCGATGTCAAGTTGCAGGCCACGCTCGACGATGCCGGCCGGGCGCGGCTTGGCCTCGATCTCGGCCCCGCCGTCTCTGGCGCGCTTCCGCTCAAGCTGACCGGCAAGATCGGAGGCGCCGACAGCCGGCTCGGCATCGAAGCCGACCTGACCGCCCTGAAGCTCGACAATATCCTGCCGGGCTGGGTCAAGCTGCCGGGCAAGTCGAGCCGCGCGGTGTTCAACGTGGTGCAGAAGCCGCAATCGATCCGCTTCGAGGACATCGTCATCGACGGCGGCGGGGTATCGATCAAGGGAACGCTCGAGGTCGACCAGAACGGCGACCTGATGAACGCGAACTTCCCGACTTATTCACCGTCGGATGGCGACAAGACCACGCTGAGGGCCGAGCGCGGCCCCGACGGCGTCGTGAAAGTGACCATGCGCGGCGAAGTGTTCGACGGCCGCGGTTTTCTCAGGTCGTCCGTTTCGGGCAAGGACACCGACCCCAAGGGCAAAGCCAAAAACGTCGATTTCGACCTCGACCTCAAGCTCGGCGCGGTCGCCGGCTTTTCCGGCGAGGCTTTGCGCAGCGTCGATTGCAAACTGTCGCGGCGCAATGGCGCGATCAGGAACTTCGCGCTGACCGGCAAGCTCGGGCGCGATACGCCGCTGCTCGGAGATTTGCGCGGCCGCTCGCAGGGCCGCGACGTGATCTATCTCGAAACCAGCGACGCCGGCGCATTTTTCCGCTTCACCGACACCTACTCCAAGATCGTCGGCGGCCAGCTGCAAATGGCGATGGATCCGCCGACGGTCGAACCCAGCGCCAAGGAAGGGATTATCACCGTCAGCGACTTTTCCGTGAAGGGGGAGGCGGCGCTCGACCGCCTTGCCTCTGGCGGGCCGAACGGATTGCAGAGCGGCGTCTCGTTCTCGCGCGCCCGCGCCGAATTCACCCGCCAGAACGGCCAGCTCGCGATCCGCGAGGGCGTGCTCAAGGGCCCGATGATCGGCGGCACCATCGAGGGCAGCGTCGATTCCGCCAACCAGATGCGGATGAGCGGCACCTTTGTTCCGATGTACGGGCTGAACAACATGTTCGGCCAGATTCCGATCGTCGGCCTGTTCCTTGGCGGCGGCAGCAATGAGGGGCTGATCGGGGTGACCTACGAGATTGTCGGCACGCTCGGCCAGCCGGTGCTTCGCGTCAATCCGATCTCGGCGATGGCGCCCGGCGTGCTCCGGAAGATCTTTGAATTCGGCACCGGCAAGCAGAACAACCCGGTCGAATTCCCGCCGAATAACTAGCCGGGCCGCTTCCGCGCTCAGGCAGACCGCTAGAGCCGACCATGCCGCGACGGATCCTGAACGATGATCTTTTCGGAATAGAGCTCGGCAATATCGTCGCTGGATAGACCGAGCTCGCGCAGGATCTCCTCGTTGTGCTCACCTAAAAGGTCCGCCTTCAATTCGGCCTCGGCCGACCATGCCGAAAATTTCACCGGGTTCCCCGGAATGGCGAATGGACCTATCTGGGGATCGCTGACCTGTCGAACGGTGCCACGTTCGATCAAATGGGGTTGCGCCATGGCCTCGTTCAAGGTGAGCACGGGAGCGCAGGGTATGCGTTCCTGTTCCAGCGCCGCAATAGCCGCGTCCCGTGAAGGGAAGGTTTTCAGCCATTTTTCCAGGATGTCGGCGACCAGTTTGTTGTTGTCGCTTCTGGCGCGCGCGGACGCGAATCGAGGATCGTTTTCGAGCTCCGGCATGCCAAGGGCCTTAACCAGCTGCGGCCATTGATGGGCGAGCGCGCAGATGACGATGAACGCGCCCCTGCCGCAATCGAACACACCGACCGGACCACCGTTCGGATGCAGCGAGCCCTCGCGCTTTGGCACGAATGCGTCGCCGCGAATGGCGACCTTGGGGACATTCGCCTCGTGCATGTGAAAGTAGGTATCGACGAGCGTCGCCTCGATGAACTGGCCCTCGCCGGTGCGTTCGCGATGCAGCAAGGCAAACCCGACCGCCATCGCCGCCGCCACGCCGGTGGATGCATCGCCGATGGCGACCGGAACTTGCGCCGGCCTGCCGTCCGGTTCGCCAATCACGCCGGTGATTCCGGCCAGCGCCTGCGCGATATAATCATATCCGGGTTTATCGCTCAGCGGACCTGATTGTCCGGCAAACGAGATCGAGCACATGATGAGCTTCGGATTGATCTTTCGGAGATCGTCGTACCCCAAACCCGCCCTGCTCATGACCCCCGGCGTGAAATTCTCCACCAGAACGTCGCACCTTGCCGCGAGCTTCCTCAGCAATTCCCGGCTTTTCGGATGTTTGAAATCCAGCGCCAGGCTTCTTTTCGAGTGATTTTGCTGAAAGAAATAGGTGCTCTGGGATGTGTTCCTGTGTTCCGGCGAGCGCGGCTTCAGCCCCTGAAATCGGGACCTGTCCCCGGCGGGCGCAAGCTCGATCTTGATGACGTCCGCACCGGCTTCGGCCAGAAGCCGGGTGCAGGTCGGCCCGGCAACAAACTGCGTGATATCCAGGACGCGATATCCGGTGAGCATTTTTGGCGCCAAGCTCATGTTCGTTCCCTGCTCGCTGCGATCGTTTGCTTATTGTCCCGGTGCTGCACGGACGCGGCAAAAATCCCGAAAAAGACCTGTACGATGGCGCGGTCAGGCCGGCTGCTTGACCCGGCCAAGCGAAAGACCGGCTTGCTCCAGCCGCCTCTCCAGCATCGCAATGCGGTCATTGCCCCAGAATTGCTCGCCGCGGAAAATGCAGATCGGCACGCCGAAGACCTGGTCGGATGAGGCCTCCTGCTGCGCATCGGCGTAGTCGCGTTGACCGTCGCCGTCGAAATAGGCCCGATAGTCGGCTCCGGAGAGACCGAATTGATCGATGAATTGTGTCATGGCCTCGATCTCGTCGACTGCCAGCTCCCGCTTGAAAAACAATTCGAAGACGCGGCGGCTGTATTCGACGAGTTTTCCGTGTTTCTCCGCGAACAGGCCGCCGATCAGGGCCGGCGCGGTGTCGTAGATCTTGAGCGGGCCGCGAATGATCTTCTTGTCGCTGCGTTCGTTGGCGATGCGCCGTGCATCCATGTAGGAGTATTTCACCTTGTATTCCGAATAGACGCTCCTTTGTCCGGAGCCCTTGATCCTGAGCTGAAATGGCTTCCACTTCACCTTCACAGCAAATTTTTCCTCGAGGGCGAAAGCCGGATCGAATGCCAGCCACGCAAAGGGACTTTTGTAATCGGAGTACATTTTCAATTCTTCGGGTTTCGTCATTTAAATTCTCCGTTGAAGTCGTTCCAGGTTCGATCGCTCCAAATGATCTGACGATCGCCGAGCGGCCTTCTGGATATCTTCCGCCCGCTCTTTCTAAGCGCTTCTCGCCGAAAAATTCAATCCGGCCGATCCGCGGCTCTTAACGCCGCAGCGCCGGCACCACCAGAAACGGAATCATGCCCAGGATCACGCTGACAAGCGAGAACGCGATCAGGGGATTATAGCTCTGGCTGAGATCGTGGATCAGGCCGCCGCCCCAGGAGCCGAACGCCGATCCGAGTCCGGTGCCGATCGAAATCGCGCCGTAGATGGTGCCGACCCGTTTCCCCCGAAAGATCTTCATGGCGGTCGCGCTGATGAGCGGGCCACGGGAGCCGATCATGCTGCCGAAACACACGACAAAGCCGGTCAAGAGCCAGAAGTTCGGATGCCACTGCAGCAGCCACAGCATGACGATGCCGGCGATCGAGATGGCATAGCTCAACAGCACCGATGGCCTGCGGCCGATGATGCCGTCGAGCCAGGACACGCCGAGCATGCCGAACAACAGCACGATGCCGGAAAAACCCCAGGCGGTCGCCGCTTGCCGGGGCGGAAAGCCGGCGTCGATCAGATAGGCAACGATCTGAGGCGCAATCGCATACATGCCGATCGCGGTGAAGAAGAAGGTCGAGAACAGCGCCCAGAACGCGTGATGGCGCATTGCGCTCGGCAATGTCCAGCCCTCGGTGGCGAAGTCGGCGGCGGCACTTTTGGCCAGATGCGGCGAGCCGGTGGAGAACAGCCGCCACGGCAACAGCAACAGCGGCACCAGCAGCACCAGTGCGACGATGCCGAAAATCTGATAGGCATCGCGCCAGCCGACATGCTCGATCAGGAGCTGCGACGCCGGCAGCAGGATCAAGACACCGGCGCCGTTGGCGGAGTACACCACCGCCATCGCGGTCGGCAATCGCGGGCCGAACCAGCGGCCGAGCAGGATCGAATTCGGCACGTTGCCGATGAAGGCGACGCCGATCCCGACGCAAAGCCCGAGGCTCAACTGGAACTGCCAGAGCGATTGGGCATGCGCCGCCACCAGGAACGCGCCGCCGAGCAGCAACAGTCCGAGCGAATAGACGCTGCGCGGCCCGGAGCGATCGAACAACCGGCCGATCAGCGGCGCGGCGAGGCCACCGGCGAGCGCGGTCAGCGAATAGACCGAAACCACCTGGCCGCGGTCCCAGCCGAAATTCTCCGAGATGGGCTTTAGAAAGACCGTAAAACTCTCGACGAGACCGCGGCCGAATACCGACAATGCAAAACACAGCGCCAGCACGTTGAGCGCCATGCGCGCCGGTTTTGCCGGTTTTGTCGGCGGGCTCTGGTTTGCGGCACTTTGATCCATCGCAGCAGGGAACGCCTTTTTGCTGCAATGAGCAGGGGTCTAAAGCGAATGCGCCTATGCAGGCTTGAGCAGGATGTGGCGCTTCCGGCCGAGCGACAGCTTGATCACGTTCTCTCGCGTGAGATCGCCCGGCTTCAAGACCATCTTCTCGTCGGTGACGGCGACGTCGTTGACGCGTAAGCCTCCGCCCTTGATCTGGCGCCGCGCTTCGCCATTCGACGTCACCAGGCCGGCCTTGACGAATGCAGCGAGCACACCTAGTCCGCCTTCGAGTTCGCCGTGCGAAATCGCAACCGTCGGCAGGTTTTCCGCGATCGCGCCTTCCTCAAAGGTCTGCCGCGCCGTCTCCGATGCGGCATTCGCCGCATCGCGGCCGTGCAGCAGGGCGGTCGCCTCGGTTGCCAGCACCTTCTTGGCCTCGTTGATGTCGGAGCCTTGCAACGCGGCGAGCCGCGCGATCTCGGCCATCGGCAGGATCGTGAACAGTTTCAGGAATTTGACGACGTCGTCGTCCTCGACGTTGCGCCAATACTGCCAGAAATCGTAGGGGCTGAATTGCTCGGCGTTGAGCCAGACCGCGCCGCTCGCGGTCTTGCCCATCTTCTCGCCCGACGCGGTCGTCAACAGCGGCGTCGTCAGCGCGAACAATTGCGGCGTTCCCATGCGGCGGCCGAGGTCGACGCCGTTGATGATGTTGCCCCACTGGTCCGAGCCGCCCATCTGCAGCCGGCAATCGACCCGCCGCGACAATTCGACAAAGTCGTAGGCCTGGCAAACCATGTAGTTGAACTCGATGAAACTCATCTCCTGCTCGCGCTCGAGACGGAGCCGCACCGAATCCATGGTCAGCATGCGGTTGACCGAGAAATGCCGGCCGATGTCGCGCAGCATCTCGATCCAGTTGAGTTTTGTCAGCCATTCGGCATTGTCGAGCATGACCGCGTCGCTGGAACCTTCGCCGTAGCGCAGCACCTTGGCGAACACGCCGCGGATACTGGCCTTGTTGGCCTCGATCTCCTCGACCGAACGCAGCGCACGCGATTCGTCCTTGCCGGAGGGGTCGCCGACCATGGTGGTGCCGCCGCCCATCAGGGTGATCGGCTTGTTGCCGCTTTGCTGCAGCCAATACAGCATCATCATGGTCAGGAAATTGCCGATGTGGAGTGACGGGGCGGTGCAGTCATAGCCGACATAGGCGGTGGCCTGACTCTTGGCGGCCAGCGCGTCGAGGCCCTCGAAATCGGAACACTGGTGGATGAAACCGCGTTCCTGCAGGGTATTGAGAAAATCAGATTTAAAAACCGTCATTTGTGTGCGACTCTGATCATGCAATTTTCATGGTATTTTCAGGGAATTTTGGAACCCTGAGGAATAGGCTGCGGAAGACCCGTGGGCTGTGGCATTATAAGATGTGCTTGTTTGACACAAGCAGGGTGTCGGGCAGGCGGTAGGAGGCCGGCGAAGGCACCATGACCCTGATGTTGACGGCAATCGGTCTGATGAGCGGCACCTCGCTCGACGGGGTCGATATCGCCTTGATCGAAACCGATGGCCGGCGGGTGAAATCGTTCGGACCGTCCGGGTATCGGCCCTATACCGACCACGAGCGCGGCCTGTTGCGCCAGGCCCTGAGCGAGGCCGTCGACCTGCCGCAGCGTGAGGCCCGGCCCGGCATCCTGCGCGAGGCCGAGCACGCGGTCACGATCGCGCATGCGGAGGCAGTGGCCGCCTTCACCGCGCAGAACCACATCAGCTGCCAGGACATCGACATCGTCGGTTTTCACGGCCAGACCGTGCTGCACCGCCCGGCGCAAAAGTTGACTGTGCAGATCGGCGACGCCGCGGCGCTGGCAAAAGCCATCCATATCCCGGTCATGCACGATTTCCGCGCCGCCGATGTCGCCGCCGGCGGGCAGGGCGCGCCCTTCGTGCCGGTCTACCACCGCGCGCTCGCCCAGTTGCTCGATCGCGAGGGGCCGATCGTGGTGGTCAATATCGGCGGCGTTTCCAACATCACCTATATCGACGGCGCCGATACCCTGATCGCCTGCGACACCGGGCCGGGCAACGCGCTGCTCGACGATTACATGTTCCGCAACTTCGGCCAGCCGTTCGATTGCGAAGGCCGCACCGCCGCGCAGGGCGCGGTCGATGTGGCGTGGCTGCGGCGCGCGCTGGAGCATCCGTTTTTTTCAGCTCCGCCGCCGAAGTCGCTCGACCGCAACGATTTTGCCTCGCTGAAGCTGCGCGACATGCCGCCCGCCGATGGGGCGGCGACCCTGACCGCGTTCACGGCCGAAGCCATCGCCCGGATCGTGACGCTATTGCCGAAGGAGCCGAAGAGCTGGATCGTCTCCGGCGGCGGCGCCCGCAACCTCACCATGATCCGGATGCTGCGCGAGCGCCTTCAGCCCGCCACTGTCGAGGCCGCCGAGGCGCTGGGCTGGGCGGGCGACGCCATCGAGGCGCAGGCATTTGGCTTTCTGGCCGCACGCGGCCTGAAGGGTCTGCCGCTGAGCTATCCCGCTACCACAGGTGTGCCGTTCCCGATGACGGGCGGGGTAATCGCAAGGCCGTGATCCGGCCACGGGTTGACAGTTTCATGCATCTGCATTTAGTTTATATGCGTCTGCATGAATCTGGAAGATCGCCACGACCGCGCCCCTGAAACTGATCAGCCACAAGCTCTGTCCCTATGTTCAGCGCGCGGTGATCGCGCTGACCGAGAAGGGCGTGGCGTTCGAGCGGATCGACATCGATCTGGCCAACAAGCCGGACTGGTTTCCGGCGATTTCTCCGCTCGGCAAGACGCCGGTGCTGCTGGTCGGCAACGTCCCGATTTTCGAGTCAGCGGTGATCCTGGAGTATCTGGAGGAGACGCAGCCAGCGCCGCTGCATCCCACCGACCCGTTGCGGCGCGCCGAGCATCGCGGCTGGATCGAATTCGGCTCCGCGGTCCTCAACGATATCGCCAGCCTTTACGGCGCGCCAAACGATCTGGCATTTCAAACCAGGACAACGCAACTGGAGCAGCGTTTTGCGCGGCTGGAGGCGCGCCTCGCAGCCGGCCCATGGTTCGACGGCGAGAATTTTTCCCTGGTCGATGCGGTGTTTGGTCCGGTGTTCCGCTATTTCGACGTGTTCGACGGCATCGGCGACTTCGGCATTCTTGCTGACAAGCCGAAGCTTTCGCGCTGGCGCCAATCGCTGGCGGCGCGGCCGTCGGTGCGATCGGCCGTCAGCGCCGAATACCCGGCGCTGCTGCGCGATTTCCTCAAGCGGCGGAATTCATGGATATCCGGCCTGCAGGCGCGGGCGGCGGCCTGACCGAGCTACAAATCGGCAGCCATGCGGGCGAGCGTCGCCACCGTATTCATATTGCGCGCGGTGCCCGCTTGGGCGGCGGGGACGACGAGCTTCGACGTCCCCATGCCCTCGCCGTAATGGATGTAGATCTCGCGACGTCCCAACCGGATCTGTTCGCTGCGCTGGCCGCGAACGCCGGCCAGCGTGTCCGCAGGCGGCGCGCGGTCGAGGAGCACCGCCATGGTGCGGTTGGGCGCGGCCTTCGGAAATGGATTGTCGGCCAGGACCTGCGCCATCTCGGCGGCGGTGCGCACCAGCACGCCGACCGGTTTTTTGGCATAGGCCTCCAGCCGCTTCTCGAGCGCCGCCTTGACGGCGGCTTCGGATTTGCGGCTTGAGAACACGACATTGCCGCTGGCGATGTAGGTGCGGACGCCTGCGAACCCCAACTCCTCGCAGATCTCCTTGAGGTCGCTCATCGGCAATTTGCCGGTGCCGCCGACATTGACGGCGCGCAGCAGGGCCACGAACGCGCTCATTGCCGCTTCCTGCTTCCTTAGCGAACGTTGGCGAGCCGCATGTCGAGATAGCCGGTCACCGTCTCCATCAGCGGCTCCAGCTTGCCGTCGAAGAAGTGGTTGGCGCCGGGGATGATCTGCTGATCGATCACGATGCCCTTCTGCGTCTTCAACTTCTCGACCAGCGTGTTGACGTCCTTCGGCGGCACCACGGCATCCTTCTCGCCATGGACGATCAGGCCGGAAGACGGGCAGGGCGCCAGAAACGAGAAGTCGTAGAGATTGGCCGGCGGCGCGATCGAAATGAATCCTTCGACCTCGGGCCGGCGCATCAGCAGCTGCATCCCGATCCAGGCCCCGAACGAGAAGCCGGCGACCCAGCAGGCGCGCGCTTCCGGGTTGATGGTCTGCGCCCAGTCGAGCGCGGAAGCCGCATCGGACAGTTCGCCGGTGCCGTGATCGAAGGAGCCCTGACTGCGGCCGACGCCGCGGAAATTGAAGCGCAGTGCGGAAAAGCCGCGGTGCACGAAGGCATAATAGAGCTGGTAGATGATCTGGTGGTTCATCGTGCCGTGAAACTGCGGATGCGGATGCAGGA
>DATNMT010000239.1:0-13000 GCA_035602495.1 Bradyrhizobium sp. | reverse complement strand
AACCAGCTCAAATTCTCGCCCTATATTTCCGACGCCGTCGTGATCGGCGACAAGCGGCCCTATCTGACCTGCCTGGTCATGATCGACCAGGAGAATGTCGAAAAATTCGCCCAGGACCACGACATCCCCTTCACCAATTATGCGAGCCTGTGCCGCGCGGCGAAAATCCAGGATTTGATCCAGCGCGAGATCGAGGCGGTGAACGCCAATTTCGCGCGGGTCGAGACCATCAAGAAGTTCTTCCTGATCGAGCGCCAGCTGACTCCCGAGGACGAGGAACTGACGCCGACCATGAAGCTGAAGCGGAATTTTGTGAACAAGCGCTATGCCATCGAGATCGACGCCATGTATGGCGAGCGGGCGGTGGCATGATGCGAGAAGTTTGAAAACGGCGAAGGATTGAAGGGCCCGGCCCTTCGCCCAACACGGGCCAAGCAAGAGGAGACTGCAATGACAAGATCGTTCAAGGCGCTGGGCCTTGCGGTGGGCGCCCTTGCGCTGACCCATCTGCCGGCCGCGGCGCAAACCCAGGTCACCAACGAAGGCATTTCGGCCACCGAGATCGTGATCGGGACGCATCAGGACCTGTCCGGCCCGATCAAGGTCTGGGGCGTTCCGGTTTCCAACGGCATGAAGATGGCGGTCGAGGAGATCAACGCGGCCGGCGGCATCAATGGCCGCAAGCTCAAGATGATCCTCGAGGACAACGGCTACGATCCGAAGAAGGCGGTGCTGGCGTCGCAGAAGATGGTCGAGCGCGACAAGATCTTCGCCATGATCGGTCCGATGGGTTCGCCGACCGTGCTCGCCGCGCAGGACATCCTGTTCGACGCCGGCGTGCTGCAGCTGTTTCCGCTGACGGCGGCCGAATTCACCTTCAAGTTCGATCCGGCCAAACCGCAGGAGCGGCTGAAGTTCAACAACCTGTTGCCCTATGTCGAGAGCACGCGGGCTGCCATCAAATACATGATGGAGGCGAAGGACTTCAAGAAACCCTGCGTCATGCACCAGGACGATGAATACGGCAAGAACGTGCTCGACGGATTCAACCAGCAGCTCGAGGCGATGAAGGTCACGCCGGCCTCGATCACGAGCTACAAGCGCGGCGCCTCCGACTTCAGCGCGCAAGTGGCAAAAATGAAATCCGACGGCTGCGACCTGGTGGTGCTCGGCACCATTATCCGCGAGACCATCGGCGCGATGAGCGAAGCGAGGAAGCTCGGGTGGGACGTCACCTTCCTCGGCGCCACCCCGACCAACGTGCTGGAAGTGCCTACGCTCGGCAAGGAAGCCGTGGAAGGGCTTTATGCCGCCTCGGGATTTGAAATTCCCTACGAGGACACCGCCAAGGGCAAGGTCAAGGATTGGCTTGCCAACTACAAGAAGATGTTCGGCACCGACGCCAACACCCAGGCCATCATCGGCTACAATGCGGTGGAGACGTTCGCATTTTATGCGAACAAGGCCGGCAAGGAACTGACCGGCCAGAAGATGCTCGATGCGCTGGAATCCGGCGACAAGTTCCTCGACATCTTCAGTTCGCCGCCGACCAAGTTTTCCAAGACCGATCACCTCGCCAACACCATCACCCAAGTGCAGCAGATCAAGAATGGCCGCTGGGTGCTGGTCAAGGACAACCTGATGTTCTGATTCGGCTTGAACTTTCGACGACGAAGGGCTGCGCGATGGTCTCGCGCGGCCCTTTTTGTTTATGAAGCTGCTCGCCTCCGCTACTTGGCCTGTCCCGTGGACGGGGTATCCTTCGGCCTGATCGCGTCCGCGGTGCCCTGGATGAAGGCCTGGATCTTCACCACATCCTCGTCCTTCAGCTTGCCGGTGAAATCCGGCATGCCCTTGTCGCTGAACGGACCCTTGAAGACGATGTCTTTCAGGTTCGCGATCATTTCGGTCGGCACATAACCGAGATTCCTGATGTTGCCGCCCTTGTCGACGCCGGGCACGCCGTGGCAGAAAACGCAGTTGCTCACATAAAGCATCGTGCCGGCCTCGACGTTGGCGGGATCGTACTTCACGCCTTCGAGCAAGCCCGCCATCTGGTACTTGGTGAAGCCTGGTGCCGGCGCCTTGCCGCCGGCGGCGAAGGTGAAGACCGTTCCCGGCCCTTCCATGTCGGTCGCCCGCACGGCCTCGCCGAAGACGCCGCCCCACCCGACCGCAACCGATACATATTGAACGCCGTCGATCATGTAGGTCGCGGGTCCGGCAACGATGCCGGTACCGGTCGGCGATTCCCACAGCTTCTCACCCGAGGTCGCGTTGTAGGCGACGAAGCGTCCATCTGCGGTGCCCTGGAACACCAGGTTGCCGGCGGTGGTCAGGGTTCCGCCGTTCCACGGCGACGCATAGTCCTGCTTCCAGACTTGTTGCTGTTTGACCGGGTCCCACGCAATCAGGCGGCCGAACGGCTGACTTTTCGGTGGCTCCACGTTGGCGAAATAGGCGAGGTTCCAGCCCAGTCCGGAATGGGGTTGGCCGGGATTGTTGGAATTGTGCGTCCAGGCCTTGTCCCCGGTGAGGTTAACCGGAACATTTTGCGCGGGAATGTAGGCAAGGCCGGTCTGCGGATTGAACGACATCGGGTGCCAGTTGTGGGCGCCATACGGTCCGGGAATGCTGTCGTATGGCTTGTCGCCCCGGGCCTCCGCGACTTCGATCGGCCGCCCATTGGCGTCATAGCCGGTGGCCCAGTTCACATCGACGAAGTTCTTTGCCGAGATGAATTTGCCGTTGGTGCGGTCGATGACGAAAAAGAAGCCGTTCTTCGGCGCGTGCAGGATCACCTTGCGCGGCGCGCCGTCGATATTGATGTCGGCGAGGATCATCGGCTGGGTCGACGTATAATCCCAGCTGTCGCCGGGCGTCTCCTGGTAGTGCCAGACATATTTGCCGGTGTCGGCGTTCAGCGCCACGATCGAGGCGAGATAGAGATTGTCGCCGCCGGCGGGGCTGCGCAGGTTCCTGTTCCAGGGCGCGCCGTTGCCGGTGCCGATATAGACCAGGTTGAGATCGGGATCGAAGGTGATGCTGTCCCACGGCGTGCCGCCGCCGCCGTTGATCCAGTATTTGCCGGCCGGATCCCAGGTTTTTGCCGCGGCCGCCATCGAGTCGTCCTCGAACGGCTTGTTCGGATCGCCCGGCACCGCGAACCATCGCCACGCCTGCGCGCCGGTCTCGGCATCGTAGGCGGTGATATAACCGCGCACGCCGAATTCCGCGCCGCCATTGCCGATCAGTACCTTGCCGTTGACCACACGCGGCGCGCCGGTGACGGTATAGGAATGGCTGTGGTCGATGATGGTATCCTTTTCCCAGAGCTTGTTGCCGGTCACGGCGTCGAGGGCGACCAGACGGCCGTCATAGGCGCCGACAAAGACCTTGCCCTTGTAAAGCGCGACGCCGCGGTTGACGACGTCGCAGCAGCCCTTGTAGCCCTGCTCGCGGTTGACGCCGGGGTCGTAGGTCCAGATTCGTTTTCCGGTTCGGGCATCGACGGCGTGCACCACGCTCCATGACGCGGTCACATACATGATGCCGTCGACCACCAGCGGCGTCGCCTCGACGCCGCGGACCGATTCGAGATTGTAGCTCCACATCAGGCCGAGATTCTTGACGTTATCGGTGTTGATCTGGTTGAGCTTGCTGAAACGCGTCTCGGCATAGTCGAGACCGTGGGTCGGCCAGTCCTTCGAGGTCGCCGCATTGGCCTTGATCGCGGCGCTGTCGATTGCCGAGGTGACGGCCTTGATGTGATCGGGCGTGCCCTTGGCGGCGTTCTGGGCCAATGCCGGATGACATGACATCGCCAGCCCGAAACCGATTACGAAGGCGGCGCCGGCGAGGTGCGCCGGCTGGTTCAAGCCGGTGGCGGCGTCCGCAAAAAAACGGCGAGCAAAAGCAACGCGCGGCAAACGTGTCATTTTTTCCTCCCTGGTGATCTCTGGCGGATCTGCGACGATGCTACCTGAGATGGGGGTGACGTCAAATCAATCGGCCGCGCCAACAGAAAAAGAGAAAATTTGTATCGTCATTATTTCGCCAAACGGAACGCGACACGGGTCCCGGATGCGGCGCGGCATCGGAAGGCGACTCAAAATGTTGGGTTGGCGACTTCAAAAGGCCGGCTACGTCCGCTCTGCCTCTGTCGATCTTTGCATGACCATGGCGACGACGGCGTCGAGGATGGTGTTGATGGCGGTTCGCCGATAGGCCCAGCGTTCGTCGGCGGCCGGCGCAGCGATCACCATGGTGGCGTTGGCTTCGAACAACAGCAGATCGCCGTTTCGACCGAGCCCGAAATCTATTCCGGCATAATCGAGCCCGAGTGCGTCGCGGATTCGTTCAAGCGCCGCGATCGCCTTCTCTCCGAGCGTGGCCGGCATATCGCCGAGAAATCTCTCTTCCTCCCGGCGATGGTCCGGCCTGTCGGCCATGTCCGAGGTGAAATAATGCACCTTCCAGTTTTCCGATATCGCAAGATGCAGCGGATAGATCGCCCCGCCGATCATCATCACGCGGTATTTGCGTGCGTTGCCGTCACTGCCGCGGGCATCGAGATATTCGATCGCCAGCAGATCGTCGCCGGGAAGGCTGGCCGCGGCGGCGGCAAGATCGGCTGCCTGTTGGACAAGCACGAAGTTGCGCCCGGTGTGATAGCCGGGCGACCGCAGCAGCAGCGGAAACGCAAGCTGGTTTCTGGCGATCGGGTCAGCGCCGTCCGGACCGGCCAGGATATCGCGCGCGATCGCGACAGTGCGCGGGGTCACCACGCCGGGCACGCCGCGCAGCCGCCGGGCATTGTCGATGCGGCCGGTCTTTGCGACCGCGCGGGGATCGTTGATGACCGGCGCGCGGGTCCGGGCGATCAGCCGCGCTGCCGCCTCCAGCGCGGGTCCGCAGAGATCGGCATCGCCAATGGCGTTGAAGATCAGCCCGTGCGGCGGTAGCGGGGCCTGCAGATCGAGATAGTCGGCTACGATAACGGACGTCTGAAAAATCCGGTCGTCCAGAAAAGCAGCGGTCGGGATATTGCCGCCGCCGGAGGAGACCAGTTGCAGCAAGGTGACCGGCGGCGCGGTGCCGCGATATGGCAAGCTTGAAATGGCGTGCCTGCGAAAGCCCTTCTCGAAATGATAGCGGGCGCCGATGCGATCGCCGAGATCGGCGAGCACGGCGCCGAGGCCCTGATGCGCCGGCGCGTGTTCCGGATCGATCCGCAACGCGGCCTCATAGTGCACACGCGCCTCCGAATATCGGCCGGCGCGAAGCAGCAGATTGGCGAGGTTGACATGCCCGATCGGATTTGCCGGATGATGGGCGATCGCCTCCGCATAGACGCGGCAGGCGGCGTCGATCGCGCCCATGTCGGTCAGCAACGTGCCGAATTCGTTGAGCGCGCTGAAATGGGTCGGCGCCCTGCGCAGGAGTTCGACAAAGGCTTGCTGGGCGTCCGCGCGCCGGTTGAGCGCGCCAAGCAGAACCGCGCGCTCGATCTCGGTCTCGACCGCGCCGCCCGCGAAAGGCTGGCGCGCAAGCTCGTCCTCGAGCTGCCGCAAGCGCGATTCCTGCGCCAGCCGGGGAGCCCAGCCGTGAAGGGAGCTGCGCGCACCATGCGAAGAGGCTGTGTTCTGCTTCAGGCCGCTCACCTGCGCGCTGTCACGATCTCAATGGATGTCGATGCTAGCACTATCTGCTGATTCGTCTCGCCTGTCCGTCTCCGCAGCTTCGATCTTTCGCGGTGGCCGCAAATATTGCCGGATATTTCCCGCGCGGCTATCGAAACGTCCGGAAGCAAATTTCCGGCGCCGGCGATCGCCGAATGCCGCGGCGGCAGGATTTTGTTCATCAGAAGCCGACATCGTGCAATCGTCCCGCAGCCAAATTCCGGTCCATGATGGCACACGCATTTGCAAGTCGTCCCGCAGACGTCGAAATCGAAGGCTCGGACGCCGCGCGACAACTGAGCATTGGGCTCGAGCATCACGCCGCCGGCAGGATCGACGACGCGATCAGGGCGTACCAACGCGGTCTCGCCGTCATCGAAAGCAAGCCGCCCGGGTTCGTCGCCACGGAGACAATTTCGGAACTGCATGCGAATTTCGGCAATGCCTGCATGGTCCGCGGCGATATCGAATTGGCGGCCGCAAACTACAAGGCGGCGCTGCAACTCGCGCCCGGCCTCACCGCCTGCTGGTGCAACCTCGGCAGCGTATATCTCAAGTCGGGAAGGCCGGATGACGCGGTCGCGCTTTACGTTCACGCGCTGACGCTGGACCCACGCCACTGGCCCTCGCGCACCAACCTGGCGCAGGCCTTGATCGCCACGCGGCAATACCCTCTCGCCAGGCTGCTGTTGACGGAACTGGCCGGCGAACGGCCGCAGGATGCACGGATCCACCAGCAACTCGGCAAGCTGCACGTTGAACTCAACGAACCTCGATCCGCGCTCGCATGCTTTCAGCAGGCCGCGCTGCTCGATCCGGCCGATGCCGAGACCATCTACTGGGTCGGCGGCATCAGGCAGCAACTCGGCGAAAGCGAAGCCGCCGAAGCCGCGTATGTCAGAGCCGCACAACTACAGCCCCTGATCCGGCGGCCGGCGGCAAAATATCCGGCGGATTTTCGCGCCCTCGCGCTGTTTGCTCCCTTCGCCGGCAACTTGCCGACTGGCTACCTGTTCAAGGGGTGCCCCTACGATACCGATACCTTGGCGCTGATGGCCTCCGGAGAATACGACGTCGAACTCCTGAGGCAGAATGTGCAAGTGGTCGTCAATCTGATATCCGACGCCGACCAGGCTGATGAACTGTTGTCGCTGGCCGCCGATCTGGTCGGCCGGCTTGACAGACCGATCGTCAACGATCCGCGCAAGATCGAGAGGACGACACGGGACGCGGTGGCTCGCCTGCTGGAGGGAATTCCGGGCTGCCGAATTCCGAAGGTGTTGCGGCAGAAGGCCGGCGCCGATCTTGCGGTTGCGACGTTGCAGGCTGCCTTGCCGTCTTCGTCCGGCATTCTGGCCCGGCCGGTCGGAACGCATGGCGGCGACGATCTGGAAAAGATCGAAAGCCCGGTCGAGCTGGGCGCCTTTCTGGCGCAACATGCCGATACCGATCGCTATTTCATCGAATATGTCGACTACCGGTCGGCCGATGGCTATTTCCGGAAATACCGCTTCATCTTCGTCGACGGCCAGATTCTGCCCTACCACCTTGCGATCGCGGACGGCTGGAAGGTGCATCACGACAGCACCGACATGGCCGAGCACCCATGGATGCAGAGGGAAGAAGAAGCCTTCCTGAACGATCCCGCCACGGTCTTTAATTCCGGGCACTATCGCGCCTTGCGGGAGATCCGGCAGCGCATCGGCCTTGAGTTTTTCGGCATCGATTGCGGGCTTGATCGTGCGGGAAATCTCGTGGTGTTCGAAGTGAATGCCTCGATGCTGGTCCATGAGCAGAACGAGGATTTCCCTTACAAGGCCCCGTTTGTCCTTCGCATCAAGCTGGCATTCGACGAGATGTTGCGGAAGTTTTCGGTCGCAGGCGGCTGAGGGAAAGGAATCTCGCGCGCTCAGGCGACCGCCCGCCGGCCGGGCTGGCGCACCGGCAGCTCGATGCGGACAATCAATCCATGCGGCTTCCGGTCGTTGAGCGAGAGCCCGCCGCCATGCGCCAGCACGATGCTGCGCGCGATCGAAAGCCCGAGACCGAAACCCTCGGCCTCATCCATGTTGCGGGCATCGTCGCCGCGCACGAAGGGTTCGAGCATGAATTCCTTGCGCGCATGGGAGATTCCGGGGCCGTCGTCCTCGACCTCGATCGTCACGGTATCCGGCGAGACCTTCAGGCGGATCGTGGCTTCGGCCCCGAACCTGACCGCGTTTTCCACGAGGTTGGTAATGCTGCGATGAAGATCGTCGGGCCGCACCGTGGCCATGGCGTGTTCCGGGCCGTCGTAAGCCGCCTTGTGGCCCATGTCGGCGAATTGATCGGTGACGAGCTGCAGCGTGCTCGCGACATCGACCAGCGTCATGGACTCGAGCTTGCGGTCGTTGCGCAGGAAAGAAAGCACGGACTCGAGCATCGATCGCATCTGGTCGAGGTCGCCCAACATGCGGCTGCGATGCGCGTCGTCCTCGATGAACTCGGAGCGCAACCGCATCCGCGTGATCGGCGTGCGCAGATCGTGACTGATGGCGGCCAGCATCTTGGTGCGATCGTCGATCAGGGTGGTGATCCGCTCCCGCATCCGGTTGAGCGCCTTGGCGACCGAGCGGATTTCTTCCGGCCCGCGTTCCGGCAGCGGCGCGGCGTCGCCGTCCAGGCTGAAGTTTTCGGCGGCCTTGGCGATCGACGACAGCGGCGCCGTCAAGGCCCGCGCGGCCCACAGGCCGAGCAGGGTGACGCAGATCACCGCAAACAGCAGTGTCGTCATCCACGGTCCGCGCCACAGCGGGCGCTGCCAGCTGTCCGCCGGCATTCTCGCGGAAATCATCGCGCCGTCGGGCAGCTCGATGCCGACCTTGCGTCCGGTCCCGTCGGGCCCGAGCGAAAACACCCGGTAGCCGCTGCCGAGGCGGCGATGCAGGCTGCGCAAATTGGCGCCATCCGCTTCACCGGCGGCGGGATCGGTCCCTGGCACAGGACCCCTGGTGTCGAGCCCTTTGGTGTCGAGGCTTTCGACGTCAAGCTGGGGAAAGGCGCGCGCGATGTCGGCGAACAGCCGCGGCCGTCCGGCGGCCGGCGCCGCGCCGAGCAGCTGCACCACGGCCGCGAGCTGACTGTGCCGATGGGCGCCCGGTTGATCGAGCTGATCCGGCCGATGAATTAAAAATATCGCGGCGAGGATCAGGTGAATGGCGACGATCGAGGCGACCACCAGCGCCGCGATCTGTCCGCCGATGCCCTTCAGATTTAGAAAACCGAGCAGCTTCATGAACTGCCATTGGCGGAGGCCGGAACCGGGCTCACTTCGGGGGTAAACATATAGCCGCCGGAACGCACGGTCTTGATCATGGTGGGTTCCAGCGGATCGGGTTCGATCTTGCGGCGGATGCGGCTGACCAGCACGTCGATGCTGCGTTCGAACGAGCCGGCGTTGCGGCCTTGCGTCAGGTCGAGCAGGCTGTCGCGCGACAGGATCCGGCCGGGCCGTTCACAGAAGGTTCGCAGCAGATCGAATTCGGCGCTGGTCATCGCGACCCGCGCGCCCGCCGGGTTACGCAGTTCCCGCAGTCTGGAGTCGATCCGCCATCCCACGAAGGCGAGCGCGGTTGCGCCGTTGGTGGCGCTGGCCGTTTGCGCCGCCGCCTGCCGGCGCAGCACCGCGTTGATCCGCGCCAGCAATTCGCGAGGGTTGAACGGCTTGGCGAGGTAGTCGTCCGCGCCCATCTCAAGCCCGAGAATACGATCGACGTCCTCGCCGCGCGCAGTGAGCATGATGATCGGCATTTGCGATTCGGCGCGGAGCTTGCGGCACAGGCTGAGACCGTCCTCGTCCGGCAGCATGACGTCGAGGATGACAAGGTCAACGCGATGGTCGGTCATGGCCCGCGCCATTTCGCGTCCGTCATTGGCCGTCGTCACGTTGCAGGCGTTGGCGCGCAAATACCTCGCGATCAGCGCCCGCGTTTCGCGGTCGTCCTCAACGACGAGAATGTTCGGCGATACCGTGGCCATGCCGATCCTTGTCCGTGATTCGTGGCAATCGGCGAAGTTTTTTGTTTCCGGATATTTCCGGCATCGCCCTCGAAACACCAGGCAACATGCCGGCCAAGCCGCAACAAGGTCTTGTTAAGATCAGTAACCATACCGTCGAGGTGTCTTGCGAGCAACCTTTGGAGCCATCATGACGTCCATCTCGGCAGCCACCAGCAGCACACTTTCACCCCTTCAGAAGCTGCAGGATCAGCTGCAGGCCGAATTGAATTCCGGCGCGATCAGCTCGTCCGACCAGAGCGCGCTGTCCTCGGCGCTCACCGACATCAACGCCTCGCTGCAGAACGGCGCGGCGGGCGACCAGGCGGGCGGCACCAGCGCCTCGCCCGGCGATCTGAAGTCGAAGATCGACGGTCTGATTGCCAACGAAGTGTCCAGCGGCAAGCTCACCAGCGATCAGGCCAGCGAATTGCAGGGCGTCTTCAAGGCCGCGTTCGCCGCTGGCGGCGCTGCAGCGGGCGGCGCCGGCTCCGCCCATCGCGGCCATCGCGGCGGCCATGGCGGCGGGTCGTCTGCCGACAGTTCGCAGGCGACCGACAGCACAAGCAGCGCCGGCTCCGCCGACGTTCTGCAGCAATTTCTGCAATCGCTGCAAAATTCGCGGTCCGCATCGTCTTCACCTGCGTCGTATGGCGCGACGGGCGCCGCCGATCCAGCCAACAATGCCGGCACATCGTTTTCGGCGCTGCTGATCAACTACCAGTCCTGAACTCAAGCCGGCGCGCGACGGATCCGCGATGTTCGACACCATCATTCTGCTTGCGGGTGAAGCCGAACAAGCGGTGATGCCGCAGGTGTTGCGCGCGCACAATTCGCTGCTCACCGTCATCCCGATTGGCACCGCCGCGAATTTGGCCGGCGTGAGCTGCGATGTGCTCGAACGGGCGCGGCTGATCGCTTTCGTGACCCCGGAAATCGTCTCCACGAGCATTCTCTCCCGGCTCGGCCATGGCGCGCTCAATTTCCACCCGGGGCCGCCGAGCTACCCCGGATGGGCGCCTTCGCATTTCGCGCTTTACGAGCGGGCCCGGGAGTTCGGCGCGACCGTCCACGTCATGGTCGAGCAGGTCGACGCGGGACCGATCATCGATATCGCGCTGTTTCCAATTCCGGACGACATTACCGTGCCTGGGCTGGAGGGGCTTGCCTATGCCCATCTCGCGCAGCTGTTCTGGCGCATGGCCAAATCGCTGGCGACCGATCCGCAGCTGCCGCCGGCGATTCCCGTCAGCTGGGGCAGCAGGAAATATTCTCGCCGCGCCTATCGGGCGATCTGCGAAATTCCTCTCGACATTCCCAAGGATGAACTCGACCGCCGCATCAGGGTATTCGGCGACAACCATTTTGGAATCTGCCCGACGATCAAGCTGCACGGGGTCGAGTTTCGCGCCGTGCCGCCGGGCTCCTGAGGTCTTGTTCGCGAGAGCCAGCCCCGCATTTGGCGCGTCGAACTAAGGCCCGCCCAGCACGACGCCGAAATCGATCGGCTGCAGGGAGGTCGTATTGCAGCGCCAGCCGCCGTCATCGGCTTGCTGGAACGCGAACGCCTTCTCGATCCGCAACCGGTGCGACACAGTAAAGCTATCCCGGCTTCCCGGCGGCGGCTTTGGTTTGCCCGATCTCGGGTCCCAGCATGCGCCGGTGCAGTTCGAAGCGACCGGACTGCAAACCGCAAATGGCGACAGCACGATCATCTCGACTTCGGCCGTCACCAGCGCGCTTTTGTCGGCGACCTCGTTGTCGATCTGAAAGACGCGGTCGACGGTGATGAAATCATCACAGGCGTTGGCCGAATGGATCTGCGCGACACACAGATCGACGGCGTCGGCATCGGGCAAGCGCGAGGCGAGACGACGCCCAAACACCTTTTTGGGATCGCCCCTGGCTGCGACGACCTCGGCCGTCTTCGCGCTGAAATAGTCCGCCAGGCAGGGCTCGGCTGACGAAAGCTCGTCCAGCGGCACGTTGTCCTTGTCCACCAGCCCGCATTTTCGATCGCGTTCCCGGCTCCATCGCTCGTTTTCAGCCAGCGCATCCCGGGCCTCGTCCCCTTTCAATCTGGCGACGAGATCGAGCACGTGGTTGTTCAGTTCCATCTTCGCAATCGCCAGCGCGGGGTCGCCGCATATCAGCATTCCGGCGGTGGTATTGCTCGCAAGGCAATCGAAGTTCGGATCGCTCAGGATTTCGATGCGTTCCTTCGTCTCCTTCAACAGGCAGCTTTTGATGGCACCGACGTCCCGATAGGAAATGGCCTGCCTGCCGAGAATGCCGCAGCTTGAATTGCGATTTCTGATCCATTCGGCGTTTTCCTCGATGGCGAGGACGCGGTTCGCAAGCCGGTTGAGCCTGTCCTGGATCGCGATGTTCAGCTTCGCCGCCGCGCCGCCAAGTTCGGGGTCGCCGCAAAACAGCTGCTCGGCCGGATCTCTGAACACTTCGCAGTGATTCCGGGCGAACAGCGGCAGCGCCTCGCTGATCGACCGGTCGGAATCCGCCGGGTTTTGGGCACACGCCGGATGCGCCAGCCCAAGATGGATCGCAACGGTTGCCAGCACAATTCCTCGCATCCCGATCTCCGCTCGCGGAAAGCCTGCCCGCCCGATTTTGTGCCGCCACAACACATCTTCGAGGTGCGATGACAAGTCAATCGGTTTGGGCGTCCTTTCCGCTTTCGGCCAGCGGAGCGTGCGGCTAGTTGGCGGGCGTGATCAGGCCGGGCTGCATGGCGAGATCGAGGCCGACCGGCTGCGCGGCGTCGCGGTTCGGCAAACCGACCAGCGGCGGCGCATCGGCATACTGCATGACCCCGTTTTGATCGATCACGAACAGCGGCCGGTAGTTCCTGACATCGGCGTCCTCGACCATCGCCATGCGGCGATTGTCCAGCGTCAGCCAGTGCCCGTCGAGCCGCGCGGCGGCCACCGCGTGGTCCTCGCCGCGGATGGTGTCGCGCATGACCACGATCCTGATATCGTCGGGCGAGACGCCGGCCAGCCGCAATGCCGCGAATTTGGCGATCGCGTAATCCTCGCAGTCGCCGGCGCCGCTGGCGAAGGTCGCCAGCGGCGAACTCCAGACGTCGATTTCGCCGTGCTGGGCCAGATCGCTCATCGGCCTGATCGCCAGATTGATCGCGCGGTTGATCTCGCCGAGGCGGGCGCGTCCGTCACGGGCTCGCGCATTGTCGACGATGGCGAGCAGCCGAAGCGCCGCCGGAGACACGCAGTGGTCGCGGTCGCCGTCGCAGAGCGCCAGTTGCA
>DATNMT010000237.1:0-4159 GCA_035602495.1 Bradyrhizobium sp. | reverse complement strand
GGCCAGTCCCCGCGCCGCACCAATGACTTCCTCGATCGCGGCCCGCCCACCGGTGCGCGCGAGATCGTCGGGGTCCTGTCCTTCCGGCAGCAACGCAAAGCGAAGACTTTTTCCGGGCAGAAGATGCGGCAACGCCAGATCGGCGGCGCGCCACGCCGCCTTTTGCCCCGCGCGGTCGCCGTCGAAGCATAATATCGGCTCGTCGGCCATCTTCCACAGCAGCGCGAGCTGGTTTTCGGTGAGCGCGGTGCCGAGCGGCGCGACGCTCGCGGCAAATCCGGCGCCGACCATGGCGATGACGTCGATATAGCCTTCGACCACGACCAGCGCGCCGCCGTTATGCGCCGCAAGCCGCGCGGGCGCGAGGTTGTAGAGATTGTCGCCCTTGTGAAACAGTGGCGTCTCCGGCGAGTTCAGATATTTCGCCGCGACGTCCTTCTCCAGCGCGCGGCCGCCGAAGGCGATGACGCGGCCGCGGATGTCGGTGATCGGAAACATCACGCGATCGCGGAAGCGATCATAGGGCACCGGGATGTCGTCGGCGGCGATCAGTAGTCCGGCTTCGACCATGTCCTCGACGGAAATGCTCTGGCTGCCGAGATATTCCTTCAGCGCAAAACGTTCGCCGGGCGCATAGCCGATGCGGAACTGCAATTGGGTGGCCGGCGAAATGCCGCGGTCGGCGAGATAGCCGCGCGCCTTGGCGCCGTTGCGCGAGGCGAGCGTGTCGGCGAAGAATTTCGCGGCGAGTTCCATCACGTCATGCAGCGTCTTGCGGCGCTGCTCGTGCCGCGCGGCGTCCGGCGTCGCCGCCGGCAGCGGCAGGCCGGCCATCGCCGCGAGCCGCTCCACGGCTTCCGTGAAGCCCACGCCCTCGGTCTCCATCAGGAAGGAGATGATGTCGCCGTGCTTGCCGGACGAGAAGTCGTGGTAAAATCCCTTCTGGTCGTTGACGGTGAACGACGGCGATTTCTCCTGCTGGAACGGCGACAGCCCCTTCCACTCCCGTCCCGCCTTCTTCAGCTTGACGCGCTTGCCCACGACTTCCGAAACCGGAAGCCGGGCGCGCAGCTCGTCGAGGAATTGGGGCGTAAAGCGCATGGATGATTTTCTGGCCGAGTCGCGAGCCGGTGCCAACCGGCTAGGGATATAGGGTGGCGGCTCTCAAATACGATGATTGTTGGCTTTCTCCCGGCTATTCACAGGCGGGCATTGACATTCAAAATACGATTGTATATACAATCTACAGCGCGATTTTGCGCACCTGAGAGGAGCATCCGATGAAGCCGGAGATCAAGAAGGAAGTGAGAACATGGCCGATGACGGGTCTGACTTTGAGTTCCTCTCACCCGCGTCATTCGAATGGGACGACCCGAAGCGCGAGTTAAATCTCGCCAAGCACGGCATCGATTTCGATAGCGCGATTGAAGTTTTCTATGGACCGATCATTCTTCGGCGATCGGATCGCAACAATGAGGAGCGCTGGACCGCTTTGGGTTATTCGGACAATCGACTGATCGTCGTGGTGTTTACACGGCGCGCAGACGTCATCCGGATTATCTCAGTGCGCCGCGCGAGGAAAAATGAAGAAAGAGAATATCGTAACGCGAAAATGGGGCGATCGCCGGAAGGGCAAGACTGACTGGGCACGCGTCGACAAGCTCACGGACGAGGAGATCGCCAAGGCGGTCGCAAATGATCCTGATGCGGCGCCCATAGATATCGATTGGTCGGACGCAGTTCTGGTCATTCCCAGCAGGAAGAAGGCCATCTCCATTCGCGTCGACGAGGATGTGCTCGACTATTTCAAGAGCCAGGGCGACGGCTATCAGCGCCGCATCAACGCCGTGCTGCGCTCCTACATGCAGCAGAAGGCCAAGCCGAAAAAGCGGGCCTGAGGAGGATGCCGTCATTCCGGGGCATGCGCAGCATGAACCCGGAATCTCGAGATTCCGGGTTCGCGCTTCGCGCGCCCCGGAATGACGGGTGAAGCCCCTACTTCTCCAAAAACCGTCCCGAGGCGATGCGCGGCAGGTGCGCGACCGGCCAGTTGTAGACATATGTCCAGGCCTCGCTCGCCGCGCCGTCGGCGAGCGTGACCGGCAGCATCTCGCGGACATACTGCGTCGGCTGCGGAAAGTTCTCGCTGGCGGCCTCATACATGTCGAACTCCGGCAATAGCTCGGCCGGCCGGCGCAGGCGATACAGTTCACCGAATACGATGTCGCCGGCGTCATCCGACAGCACCAGCCCCGGATAATGTTTTACGAGATAAAGCCGGCCGCGACAGCGCGCCTCGCCGATGAAATCGGCATTGGCCGACAACAGCCTTGCCATCGGATGGTCGTAGCCGCGCATCAGGGTGCCATAGACGAAGAAACGGTCGGAGATCATGGGCTATCCTACCCCGTCATTCCGGGATGGTGCCCCAGCACCAGACCCGGAATCTCGAGATTCCGGGTTCGCGCTTCGCGCGCCCCGGAATGACTGAGGCTCGTCGCATCGCTCGCCATGACAAAACGGAATCAAGCCGCCGCCACTTCGTCGCTGATGACGACGAATTTCCTCAAATCCATCCGCCCGAAACTCGTGGTCAGCGCGACGTCGGCGGCGTCGCGGCCGGTGCCCATCAGGATGCGGCCGATCCGCGGCACGACGTGGCGGGCGTCGAAGGTGTACCACCGGCCGGACAGCCAGGCCTCGAACCAGCCGGAGAAATCCATCGGTTCCGGCTCGGGCGGAATGCCGATGTCACCCATATAGCCGGTGCAATAGCGCGCCGGAATGCCCATGCAGCGGCAGAAGGTCAGCGCGAGGTGCGCAAAATCGCGGCAGACGCCGGTGCCCTGCTCGTAGACGTCCTGCGCCGATTTCATGTAATGGGCGTGCGGATAGCCGAACGTGACGTGGTCGTGCACGAAGCGGCAGATCGCCGACACCCGCTCCCAGCCCGGTTTGGTGGTGCCGAACAGCGACCAGGCGATATCGGTCAGCTTGTCGGTCTCGCAATAGCGGCTCGCCATCAGATAGAGCAGGAGATCGTCGGGCAGTTGATCGATCGGGATCTGCTGCGCGTCGGGCGCGACCGCGTCGGGCAATCCGGAATCGCGCACCCGCGCGTGGCCGCGCAGGGTGACGCCGCCGGCGGGCGCCACCAGCCGGCCGCAGATATTGCCAAAACTGTCGCGGTAGAAACCGATTCCCACATCCGGCTCGGCGACGATGGTCTCGGCGCCGATGATGTCGCGACGGCGCGAGGGGTGAATCGAGAGCATGATCACCATCGGCGTCGCCTGCGCCGCCGCATGGGTGATCTCGAAGCCGACCTTGATTTCCATCGGATCAGGCCTCCGCCGGCTCGGCGGCCGAGACGACGTTGATGCTGACCTCCATGCCGACAAAGGCGTCGGCCGAACCCAGATACGTGCCGTGCAGCGGGATCGCCTGGCGCGGATCGCGCGCCACCGCGACCCGCACCAGGTCGCGGGTGCCGACGATGCCGTTGGTCGGATCGAACTCGATCCAGCCGGCGCTCGGCAGATAGACCTGCACCCAGGCGTGGGTGTTGCCGCCGCCGACATAGCCATGGGCGCGATCGCCGGGAATGCACAGATAGCCCGAGACGAAGCGCGCGGCGATGCCGAGCCGGCGCAGCGCCTCGATCATGAACAGCGCGTAGTCGCGGCAGGTGCCGGAGCGCGTCTGCAGCGTATCGAGCGGATGCTGGGTGCCCTGCTCGTGCCGCTTGCGGTAGGTGAAGGCGTCGCGGATGCCGTGGGTCATGCCGGACAGAATATTGAAAGTGGGTGTCGGCCCCTCCGCGTCGAGGAAATTCAGTGCCCACGCCGACAGCTCGCCTTGCGGGTCGCCATATTGCGGGGTGATGAATTGAACGAGGTCGGGAAACTCCTCGTCGTCGTAGAGAAACGGATAGAAATAGGCCGGGTCGTCCGGGGTCGGCACATACGGCTCGGCCGGATTGTGCTCGACGGTGGCGGTCGAGATGAACGACAGCGTCTCGGCGCGCTCGTCGAAGGTCGCGATCGCGACGCTGTTGCCGAACACGTCGTGGATCCAGCGCAGCGACATCGGCACCGGGGTGATATGGAGGCTGCCCTCGATCACGCGCAGGTCATGGCCGTCGCGCGGGCGCAGCATA
>DATNMT010000223.1:0-3239 GCA_035602495.1 Bradyrhizobium sp. | reverse complement strand
AGACGAGGTGCTCAAGCCTGCCAAGGAAATGAGCGGCCTTTACGCCATCATCGACGGCGCCAGCAATCGCGACGCGCTGGTATGGCCGTCGCTGGGAAAATCGCGCGAAGCCTTCACCGCGATGCTGGTCGCCGCCAACGCCTATTATCTCTCGCTGGCGAGCGCGTCCGCCGAAGAGGCCCGCCGCAATACCGAGACCATCGAAAAAACCATTCCCGTGATGTCCGACCTCGCCGATAACGACCTGCAGCGCCTGGCGCTGCAGCGGCTGCAGGCGCGGGCCGCGGCGCTGCGCGAAGGCCTGGCGAAGCTGTCGGAGCAGCTGACGAACCGGACCGAGTTGTTGCGCAATACCATCGACGCCAGCCAGGCCGAAGCCATCGGCGCGATCGACGATTTGTCGGTCAAGATGCGGCAGCGCGAGCAGAAGGCGCAGGAGACCTTCGACCGCACGCTTGCCGACATATCGCGCAAGGTGCTGTCGATTGCCGTGATCTTTCTCGGCATCATCCTGACCGCGGGCGTCCTGATCGCGCTTTCGATCCGGCTGCCGCTGCAGCAGATCATGACGGCGATGCACGCCATCACCTCCGGCGACTACGGTCGGCAGGTTCAGGGCACCGGCGCCAGAGACGAGGTCGGCGCGATGGCGCGCGCGGTGGACGTGTTCCGCGAAAACGCCATCGCCAAGCGCAAGACCGAAGACGAGCTGCGCGCCTCCAAGGAAAAGGCCGAAGGGGCGCTGCTCGAACTCAACACCGCCCAGCAAAACCTGATCGACGCCGAGCGGCTTGCCGCGCTCGGCGGCCTGGTCGCCGGTGTCGCCCATGAGGTGAACAACCCGATCGGCATCAGCCTGACGGTGGCGTCCAGCTTCTCGCGCCGCGCGGAAATGTTCGAGGCCGAGCTCAGATCGGACTCGCCGCTGCGCCGCTCGCTGCTCGAGGAATTCGTCCGCACCGCGCGCGACGCAGCGGGGCAACTGGTGGCCAACCTGCATCGCGCCGGCGAGCTGATCCAGTCCTTCAAGCAGGTCGCGGTCGACCGCTCGCACGCGGAACGCCGGCAATTCTCGCTCAGCGAGGCCACCGACCAGATCATCGCCAGCCTGCGGCCGGTGCTGAAGCGGTCGCAGATCACGCTGTCGGTCGACGTGCCGGAGGGGCTTGTGATCGATGGTTATCCCGGCTCATACGGGCAGATTCTGACCAACCTGTTCCTCAATGCCGCCAACCACGCCTTCGCCGACGGGCGTTCGGGCGCGATCTCGATCTCGGCAAGGCCGCGCGGCGCCGACGACGTCGAGATCATTTTCGCCGATAACGGGGCCGGCATGACCCCGGACGTGCAGCGGCAGGCGTTCGACCCGTTCTTCACCACCCGCCGCAACGAGGGCGGCACCGGGCTGGGCCTGCATATTGTCTATAATCTCGTCACCCAGCAGCTGGGCGGCCGGATGATGCTGGATTCAAGGCTGGGACAAGGCACCACATTTCGGATTATCATGCCGAGGGCCGCCAGGGGCGGCCCGGCAACGAGTGACCAGGCAAGCGACGGGACCCCGCAATGGCCGAACAGGACGATGTCCTCCACCTGATCGACGATTCCGGGACCGCCCCGGAAACATCGAGTGCGCGTAAATGGAAGATCGCCGTGATCGACGACGACGCGGCCGTGCACGAAGGTACCCGCTTCGCGCTCTCCGACTACAATCTCAACGGCCAGACGCTGGAAATCCTCTCGGCCTATTCGGCGGCCGAGGGCCGCACCCTGATGCGCGCGCATCCCGACATCGCCGCCGTGCTGCTCGACGTCATCATGGAAACCGACGCGGCGGGGCTCGATCTGGTCGAATACATCCGCAACGAGATCAAGAACGAGACCGTCCGCATCATCCTGCGCACCGGGCAGCCCGGCCAGGCGCCGGAGCGCCGCGTCATCGTCCAATACGACATCAACGACTACAAGGCGAAGACCGAACTGACCGCCGACAAGCTGTTCACCTCGCTGACCGCGGCGCTGCGCAGCTATCAACAGCTCGAGCGCATGGTGCAGACCCGGCGCGGGCTGGAAATCATCATCGATGCCGCCTCGACGCTGTATGACTTCAAATCGATGCAGCGGCTCGCCGAGGGCGTGCTGACGCAGATCGCTTCGCTGCTCAACGTCGATTGCGCCGGCATCCTGGTGCTGCGCGACGACGGCAACGCGGCGAACGACGATTTTTCGGTGCTGGCGGGCTCCGGCTGCTACAGCCGTTTCATCGGCTCGGCCGGCTCGAAATCGCTCGACCCGGATCTGCGGTCGATGGTGGAAGCCGCGTTCCGGCGGCGCAAGCATGAATTCGTCGACCAGCGCACCGTGCTCTACATCCGCACCGGCAGCGGACGCGAAGTCGTAGTGCTGCTGCAGGCGGAACGCCAGCTGTCCGAGACCGACCGCTCGCTGGTGGAGATTTTCGGCAGCCGGCTATCGATCGCGTTCGACAATGTGATCCTTTATCAGCAGCTCAACGAGGCCAACGCCCAGCTCGAGGATCGCGTCGCCCAGCGCACCCGCGCGCTGATGCAGGCCAACCGCAGGCTGTCGGCGCAGTGGCTGCGGCTGCAGCGCGCCAACGGCTTCAAGAACGAGATCCTCGGCACCGTCGCCCACGACCTTAAGAACCCGCTCGGCGTGATCCTCGGCCGCACCGAAATGCTGACCGAACTGATCACCGCCGGATCTTCCAGGGAGAGCGTCACCGCCCAGGTCGAACACATCCGAGACGCCACCAAGCGCCTGACCTCGATGGTCGATCATTTGATCTCGGACGCGATGGCGGACGCCTTCGATATCTCGATCCGCCGCGAGCCGGTGGATATCGCAGGGCTCGTCAGCGAAGTCGCCGACGCCAATCAGCCGCTCGCCGCCAACAAGCAGCAGACCATCGCGGTGTCGGCGCCGCCGAATTTCGTCACCATGTGCGATGCCGACCGGATGCGGGAGGCGATCGACAATCTCGTCAGCAACGCCATCAAATACTCACCGATCGGCGGCAAGATCGCGCTCCTGGTCACTCATGAGGGCGATCGCACCGTCATCCGCATCGCCGACGAGGGCGCGGGCCTGTTGCCCGAGGATCTCGGCCGGTTGTTCGGCCGTTTCCAGCGGCTTTCGGCCAAACCCACCGCCGGCGAAAGCTCGACCGGGCTGGGCCTATCCATCGTCAAGCGCATCATCGACATGCATGGTGGCGA
>DATNMT010000206.1:0-6193 GCA_035602495.1 Bradyrhizobium sp. | reverse complement strand
GGCCAGTGCCGGGATGTCGTCCAGCGCGGTCTCAACGGGCAAAAGCGCGTCGGCGAGGCTGCCCTCGCCAGACGCGGCTCTATCGCACAAAGCCTCCAACTGTTCCAGCGGAATCATGTCCTTTTCGCCGAACGGACCGACTAGGGTCCGGCGCAGCGCGCAGATGTGGCCATAGCAGCCGAGCAGCCGGCCGATATCGCGGGCCAGCGCCCGCACATAGGTACCCTTGCCGCACTCGGCCTCGAACACCGAATGGCTGTTATCTGGTTGTTCTATAAGGGATAAATGATGAATCTCGACCGGCCGGGGCTGCAATTCGACGGTCTCGCCGTCGCGCGCCAGGTCATAGGCCCGCTCGCCCTGGATCTTGATCGCGGAATATTGCGGCGGGATTTGCTCGATTAACCCCGTGAACCGGGGCAGCAGCCCGGAGATCGCCTCGGCCTGGGGCCTTAGCTCGCTGGTTTTGACGACCCGGCCCTCGGTATCGTCGGTATCGCGCTCCTCGCCCCAGGCGACCGTGAAGCGATAGCGCTTGCGGCCGTCCATCACGAAGGGAACCGTCTTGGTGGCCTCGCCAAGCGCGATCGGCAGGCCGCCGGAGGCGAGCGGATCGAGCGTGCCGGCGTGGCCGGCGCGCTTGGCCTGGAACAGCCGCTTGACGACGGCGACCGCATGCGTCGACGTCATGCCGATCGGCTTGTCGAGCACGACCCAGCCGTGGACGTCGCGCTTGTCGCGGCGCGGCTGGTTGTTCTGGCGCGGCTGCTTGCCTGCGCGCTCACCCTGATCGCGCGGATCATTGTTCGAATGGTCGCGGCGCGGTTCCGAAAATTTATTTTTTTCGGCCTCGTGCGAATCAGCATCCTGCCGGTCGAATACGCCGTTGGCGCCTGTCACGATCATCAGCTCACTCTTCCGATTCGGGCGAATTGGGCGCGAGGTCTCTTTGCACCGCAGGTGTTCGCAGTAATTTCTCTATTCGTTCCGCCTCGTCGAATCGCTCGTCGACACGGAAGCGGACATCAGGCGCAAATTTCAGGTTAACGCGCCGCGCGATCTCGCCGCGCAGGAATTTCTTGTTGCGCTCCAGCGCCGCGATCACGATGTCAATATCGCGTCCGCCGAGCGGCATCACGTAGATGGTCGCAAGCTTCAGGTCCGGCGACATCCGCACCTCGGGCACGGTGACGATATGGCCCTCTAGTTCGGGGTCGTGTACGCTACCGTGCGAAAGAATGTCGGCGATCGCATGGCGCACGGTTTCACCGACCCGCAACTGACGCTGCGAGCCGCCGGGGGCGGAATCCTTGTTATGATGACGCGGCATTGAATTCACCTTGTCATGCCCGGGCTTGACCCGGGCATCCATCTTTTCATTTCAAGAGTCCGCCTTCGGCGGATGGATTGCCGGGTCCAGCCCGGCAATGACGAAAAAGACGAAAGCGCTTTGTGAGATTTGGACTCACAGCGAGCGCTGGATCGTCTCCACGCGATAACACTCGATGACGTCGCCGACCCGCATGTCGCCGTAATTCTCGAACGCCATGCCGCACTCCTGGCCGGACTGCACTTCCTTCACTTCGTCCTTGAAGCGCTTCAGCGTCGACAGCTTGCCCTCATGCACGACGACGTTGTCGCGAATCAGCCGCACATTGGCGCCGCGTTCCACGGTGCCGTCGGTGACGCGGCAGCCCGCGACCTTGCCGACCTTGGAAATGTTGAACACCTCCAGGATCAGGGCGTTGCCCAGCATGGTCTCGCGCAGCGTCGGCGCGAGCAGGCCGCTCATCGCCTTCTTCACGTCATCGACGAGGTCGTAGATGATGTTGTAATAGCGGATTTCGATGCCGTTGCGCTTGGCCGCGGCGGCGGCTTCCTTGTGGGCGCGGACGTTGAAGCCGATGATCGCGGCGTTGAAACCTTCCGCCAGCGTCACGTCGGATTCCGATATGCCGCCGACGCCGGCATGCAGGATGCGGGCGGCGACTTCCTCGGTGCCGAGCTTTTCGAGAGAACCCAGAATCGCCTCCAGCGAACCCTGCACGTCGGCCTTGACGATCAGCGGGAAATCCTTGCGGCCCGACGTCTTGAGCTGCGACATCATCTGCTCGAGCGAGCCGCGCATGCCGGAAATGGAGGCGGCCGCGTTCTCGCGCTTCTGGTGGGCGCGGTAGCTGGTGACTTCGCGGGCGCGGGCCTCGTTCTCGACCACCGCGAGACGGTCGCCGGCTTCCGGCGGGCCGTTGAAGCCGAGCACTTCGACCGGCACCGACGGCCCGGCCTCGTCGATGGTCACGCCCTGATCGTTGATCAGCGCGCGGACGCGGCCCATCTCGGCGCCGGCGACGATGATGTCGCCGACCTTCAAGGTGCCGCGCTGCACCAATACGGTCGCGACCGGACCGCGGCCGCGATCGAGCTTGGCTTCGATCACGGTGCCTTCGGCGGGACGCGCGGCATTGGTCTTGAGGTCGAGCAATTCGGCCTGCAGCGCGATCATCTCCAGGAGCTTGTCGAGGTTGGTCTTGTTCTTGGCGGACACCTCGACGTCGACGACGTCGCCGCCGAGCGATTCGACCTGAACCTCGTGCTGCAGCAGTTCGGTGCGCACCCGGTCGGGTCTCGCGTCGGGCTTGTCGATCTTGTTGATCGCCACGATCATCGGAACCTTCGCCGCCTTGGCGTGATGGATCGCCTCGATGGTCTGCGGCATGACGCCGTCATCGGCCGCGACCACCAGGATCACGATGTCGGTGACCTTGGCGCCGCGCGCGCGCATCGCGGTGAACGCGGCGTGGCCAGGCGTGTCGATGAAGGTGATCTTCTTGCCGCTCTCCGGCGAGGTCACCTGATAGGCGCCGATGTGCTGGGTAATGCCGCCGGCCTCGCCCGACACCACATTGGCGTGGCGCAGCGCATCGAGCAGCGAGGTCTTGCCGTGATCGACGTGGCCCATCACGGTCACGACCGGCGAACGCGGTTCGGTATCGCTGGAATCATCGACCGCGTCGAACAGGCCTTCCTCGACGTCGGAGGCGGCGACGCGCTTGACGGTGTGGCCCATTTCCTCGGCGATCAGCTGCGCGGTGTCGGCGTCGATCACGTCGGTGATCTTGTGCATCGCGCCCTGCTTCATCAACAGGCGGATGACGTCGACCGCGCGCTCGGACATGCGGTTGGCGAGTTCCTGGATATTGATGGCTTCCGGGATGATCACCTCGCGAACCAGCTTTTCCTTCGGCTCGTTCGACTGATGCCCCTTCAGGCGCTGGGTGCGGCGGCGGAACGAGGCGATCGAGCGCTCGCGGACGTCGTCGGCATTAAGCGCGGTGACCAGCGTCAGACGGCCGCGCTGCTTCTGCGGCGCGGGTTTGGCGGTGGTCTTGGGTGCGGCGGCGGGGCGGACGGCGCCGCCGGGGCCGCGACGGATCTGGCGCGGACCCTCGTCCTCGTCCGAAATATCGGCGGCGATACCGGGCGCGCGCGCGGCGGGGAGCGCGGCGCGGGCCGCGGCGGCGGTCTTGGCCTCGGCTTCGCCGAAACGCTTCTTGGCTTCCAGTTCGGCCTTGCGCTTGGCTTCCTCATCGGCCCGGTGGCGCTCTTCCTCGGCCTTGCGGCGGGCTTCGGCGGCTTCGCGTTCGGCCTGCTCGATGCCTTCCTTGCTGTTGCGGCGCTTGGCTTCCTCTTCCGCCAGCCGCCGTTCCTCGACGTCGCGGATTTTGGCGTCGGCGAGCGCGCTGGCGCGGGCGGAGCGCTCATCCTCGGTAAGCGTCCGCAAGACAACGTTGTTGCGCGGCGGCGCCGCCGGCGCAGGACGGGCAAGCGGGGCCTTGGCGGCCGGCGCGGCGGCCTTGGCGACAACCGGCTCCGGCGCGTGCGTCTCTGTTGCGGGCGCGTCGGTGCCGACGCGGCGCTTGCCACGCTTTTCAACCACGACCTGCTTGGTACGGCCATGGCTGAAGCTTTGCTTCACGGTGCCCGTCTCGACCCGCGGCTTCAGCGTCAGGGTCTTGTTCGGGACACTCAGTTTCCTGTCGCCAGGCGATTTATCAACCATTCAAGCAGTCCTAATCCTGTTTAAGTCGTGCGTTTCCGCACCGTCTGTATTGGCGAATTCCTGGTCGCATGGCCGGCCGTCTTGTCGTGGTCCGCCATCCGGTATCGGACCAGGATCTGGCTGCGCGACAGGAACGTCTTGCCCGCCGGGCCCGCGAGCAGCGCAGCATGTACCACATTTGACCGGCCTAGTGCCAAATCCAATTGTTCTGAGGTCAGCGCCGTGACCACCGGAATTTGGTTCGATTCATCGTTAATCCCGGCATTTTGCCGGACCAGGGCGTCCAATTTCCGGATTCCGTCCACCGCCCCGTCCGAAGCATGGATCAGGGCATGGACCTGGCTTTGAAGCTGCCGAGAGGTCAGGGCGTCCTCGACCTTGCCGAAGCCGGAAATCACCTGGCCGGCCTTGGCGGCCATGGCGAGCGCGTCGATCGCGCTGCGCGCCAGCAAGGCTTCGGTCATCGTGGCCAGCGTCGGGGCCACGCGGACCTCGCGCTTGAAGCCTTTGCCGAATTGGTGACGCCTGACCGCTTCCGCAACCGCCTGGCGCGAGGCCGAAACCCACAGGCCGCGGCCGGGAAGCTTGCGTTTCAGGTCCGGAACCACTTCGCCCGAGGGCGCGACCACAAAGCGGATCAGTTCGCCGATCGGCCGCACCTGGCGTGTGACCGCGCACATCCGCACCGTCGCGGACCTGTCGGTCCGCGGTCCGTTGTCGAGATCGGGGTCAACGATAGCCAGCATGCGTGTGTCACGGCTCCTGTCATTTGCGCGTTACGGTCGCGCAGAACCGGTGTTCATGATTGTGGAACACGTCAGACCGGCTGACCTTCGGGGGCGTCGGCCGCCTCGGTCTCCTTGGCAAGATCGGCTTCGGTGAGCCAGCCGGCGATGACGCGCGCCTGCATGATCATGCTCTCGGCGTCATCGCGGGAAACCTCGTTGGGATCGAGAATGCCGGGATGCTTGGTCGGCTCGCCGCCTTCCTTGCGCTCGGTCCAGCCGACCAGGTCGTCGGTGGCGCAACCGGCCAGATCCTCGACCGTCTTGATATCGTTCTCGCCGAACTTCACCAGCATCTTCGAGGTCACGCCGGGCACCGTCTTCAAAGCATCTTCCACACCGAGCTCCTTTCGCTTGTTTTCGAGCTCGCTTTCGAGCTGTTCCAGATATTCGCGGGCCCGGCTCTGCAACTCGTTGGCGGTTTCCTCGTCGAAGCCTTCGATGCCGGCCAGTTCCTTGACGTCGACCAGCGCCAGTTCCTCCACCGAGGTAAAACCTTCCGACGCCAGCAATTGGCCGACCACCTCGTCGACGTTCAGCGCTTCCATGAAAACGCGGGTGGAGTTCTCGAAATCGGCCTGCCGCCGTTCGGATTCCTCCTGTTCGGTGAGGATGTCGATGTCCCAGCCGGTCAGTTGCGAGGCCAGCCGGACGTTCTGGCCACGGCGGCCGATCGCCAGCGACAGCTGGTTATTGGTGTCGGGCACCACGACCTCGATCCGCTCGCGGTCCTCGTCGATCACTACCTTGGCGACCTCGGCGGGCGCCAGCGCGTTGACGACAAAGGTCGCGATATCGGGCGACCACGGAATGATGTCAATCTTCTCGCCCTGCAATTCGTTGACCACCGCCTGCACCCGCGAGCCGCGCATGCCGACGCAGGCGCCGACCGGATCGACCGATGAATCCCGCGAAATCACCCCGATTTTCGCGCGCGACCCGGGGTCGCGGGCGACCGCCTTGATCTCGACGATGCCGTCATAGATTTCCGGCACCTCCTGCGCGAACAGCTTGGCCATGAATTGCGGATGGGTGCGGGAAAGGAAGATCTGCGGGCCGCGGGTTTCGCGCCGGACGTCGAAAATATAGGCGCGGACCCGGTCGCCGTTGCGGAACACCTCGCGCGGCAGCATCTCGTCGCGGCGGATGATGGCTTCGCCGCGGCCGAGATCGACGATGACGCTGCCATATTCGACGCGTTTGACGATGCCGTTGACGATATCGCCGATGCGGTCCTTGAATTCCTGATACTGCCGGTCGCGCTCCGCCTCACGCACCTTCTGCACGATCACCTGCTTGGCCGATTGCGCGGCAATGCGGCCATATTCCAGCGGCGGCAGGGTGTCGG
>DATNMT010000176.1:0-30416 GCA_035602495.1 Bradyrhizobium sp. | reverse complement strand
GCTCGCGAAGGCGAAGGGAAATCTGGTCTTTTTCAAGATCTGTTTTCCGGGTCCAACAAGAGATGGCTGGGGAAACAGGTTCGCGATGGACGCCAAGACCAGCATCAAGAAGAGACTGCCGAGCCGTCACGTGACGGAGGGTCCGGAACGGGCGCCCCACCGCTCGTATCTCTATGCCATGGGTCTGACCACCCAGCAGATCCACCAGCCGTTCGTCGGCGTGGCGTCGTGCTGGAATGAGGCCGCGCCCTGCAACATCGCACTGATGCGCCAGGCCCAGGCGGTCAAGAAGGGCGTTGCATCGGCCGGTGGCACGCCGCGCGAATTCTGCACCATCACCGTAACCGACGGCATCGCCATGGGCCATGACGGCATGCGCTCGTCGCTGCCGTCGCGCGAATGCATCGCCGATTCCGTCGAATTGACAATGCGCGGCCATGCCTACGACGCCCTCGTCGGCCTTGCCGGCTGCGACAAGTCGCTGCCGGGGATGATGATGGCGATGGTCCGGCTCAACGTGCCCTCGATCTTCATCTATGGCGGCTCGATCCTGCCCGGCAATTTCCGGGGACAGCAGGTCACGGTGCAGGACATGTTCGAGGCGGTCGGCAAGCACTCGGTCGGGGAAATGTCGGATGCCGATCTTGATGAAATCGAGCGGGTGGCTTGCCCGTCGGCTGGTGCGTGCGGCGCACAATTCACTGCCAATACCATGGCGACGGTATCGGAGGCCATCGGGCTGGCGCTGCCGTATTCGGCCGGCGCGCCGGCGCCCTACGAAATCCGCGATGCCTTCTGCACGACCGCGGGCGAAAAGGTAATGGAGCTGATCGCATCCAATATCCGCCCGCGCGACATCGTCACCCGCCGCGCGCTGGAGAACGCGGCAGCGGTGGTAGCCGCTTCCGGCGGTTCGACCAATGCTGCGCTGCACCTGCCGGCAATCGCGCACGAATGCGGCATCAAGTTCGACTTGTTCGATGTTGCTGAAATCTTCAAAAAGACACCATATGTCGCCGATTTGAAGCCCGGCGGTCGTTATGTTGCCAAAGACATGTTCGAGGTTGGCGGCATTCCGCTTCTGATGAAGACGCTGCTCGATAATGGCCATTTGCACGGGGATTGCTTAACCGTCACCGGCCGCACGATCGCCGAGAACCTCAAGAGCGTGAAATGGAACCCGCACCAGGATGTGGTGCGGCCTGCCGACAAGCCGATCACCGTCACTGGCGGTGTCGTCGGCCTGAAGGGCAATCTTGCGCCTGAGGGCGCGATCGTGAAGGTCGCGGGCATGTCGAACTTGAAATTCACCGGACCGGCCCGCTGCTTCGATAGCGAAGAGGACGCCTTCGAGTCCGTCCGGAAGAAGACCTACCAAGAGGGCGAGGTCATCGTGATCCGCTATGAGGGACCGCGCGGCGGTCCCGGCATGCGCGAAATGCTCTCGACCACGGCGGCGCTGACCGGGCAGGGCATGGGCGGCAAGATCGCGCTCATCACCGACGGCCGGTTCTCCGGCGCCACCCGGGGCTTCTGCATCGGCCATGTCGGGCCGGAAGCGGCCATTGGCGGCCCGATTGCGCTGTTGCGGGATGGCGACATCATCGAAATCGACGCGGTGGTCGGAACCCTTAACGTAAAGTTGACCGATGCGGAACTGGCCGAACGCAAGACCAAATGGAAGCCGCGGGAGACCAACCATACATCAGGTGCGTTGTGGAAATATGCCCAACAGGTCGGGCCGGCGGTGGATGGCGCCGTAACCCATCCGGGCGGGGCGCACGAGAAACAGTGTTATGCGGACATATGAGCGCATCATCGTTGCGTTGATTTTGGGGGCCGCCCCGGCAGCGGCCCCGGCGTTGGCGTTTGACGGGGCGCCGGCGGCGACCTCGGATACGGCGATTCCGGTCATCTCGGCCCAGCCCGGCGCCCCCGCCGCGCTGAAGAAGGGGATTGCGCCGCCGACCTCGGACGCTTCGCTGACCTCGCTGCAATACGCCGCCGAAGGCGGTCATCCGATCGCGCAATGGAAGCTGGGCCGGATGTACGCCAATGGCGATGGCGTCACCCAGAACGATCTTCTGGCTTTTGATTATTTCAGCCGCATCGCCAACGCGCATGCCGAAGACAATCCGTCGGCGCCGCAAGCGCAGATCGTCGCCAATGCCTTTGTCGCGCTGGGACGGTATTATCTGAACGGTATTCCCAACTCGAAGATCAAGTCCGATCCGGAGCGGGCGCGGGAGATGTTCTCCTATGCCGCTTCCTATTTCGGCAATGCCGACGCGCAATACGATCTGGCCCGGCTGTATCTGAAGGGCCCCGCCGTGACCTCGCCGGATGATTTCCGCTATGGCGCGCGCTGGCTCGTCCTTGCGGCCCAGAAGGGCCAGCACCAGGCGCAGGCCTTGCTCGGGCAGATGCTGTTCAATGGCGACCAGCTGCCGCGTCAGGCCGCCCGGGGCCTGATGTGGCTGACGCTCGCGCGCGACAGCGCCACGCCGGACGAGGTGTGGATCAAGGAAAGCTACAACCGGGCGATCTCCAAGGCGTCCGACGACGACCGCGCGATGGCGCTGCAGATGCTCGAGCACTGGGTCCAGGGCCGCAAGGACTGAGGCGGGTAAGCGTTACGCCGTCTCCAGATCGAGATCCGCCCACACCGGGACATGATCCGACGGTTTTTCCCAGCCGCGCACATAGCTGTCGATCCCGACATCGATCAGGCGATCGCTGGCCTGCGGCGACAGTAACAGGTGATCGATGCGCAAACCTTGGTTCTTCTGCCAGGCGCCCGCCTGATAATCCCAAAAGGTGTATTGGCCCGGCGCGTCGGTGACGGCCCGCAGCGCGTCGGTGAGCCCCAGCCCGAGCAGGGATTGGAAGCTTTCGCGGGTTTGGGGACGAAACAGCGCGTCGCCGACCCAGGCGGCCGGATTATGGACGTCCTCCGGCTTCGGAATGACGTTGAAATCGCCCGCCAGCACCAGCGGCTCCTCGGCTCTAAGCCGTTGCTTCGAATACTCAAGGAGCCGCGACATCCATTTGAGCTTATAGGGGTATTTCTCGGTTTCCGGCGGATTGCCGTTGGGCAGATAAAGGCAAGCGACCCGCAACACGCCGTGCTTCAGCGTCACCACGCCTTCGAGGAACCGGGCGTGGGCGTCTTCGTCGTCGCCGGCCAGGCCCGATTTGGTTTCCTCGAACGGCAGTTTTGACAGCAACGCGACGCCATTAAACGTCTTCTGGCCGTGGGTCACCACATTGTAGCCGAGCGCCTCGAGCTCCAGCCGCGGGAAGGCCTCGTCGACGCATTTGATTTCCTGCAGGCAGACAATGTCAGGCCCGCAATCCTTCAGCCAGGTCATGAGAGGATCGATCCGCTGCCGGATCGAATTGACGTTCCACGTCGCAATGCGCATGAATTGGGTCCGGGTTGACAACTACCAATTTTCGTTTCGAACATTTCGGCCAAGTGGCCAGCCACCTTGGCTCACGCAGCAGCTCTCAGCGGGCGCGCGCGCTTGATCCGTTCGCGCTCGCGCGGCGAGTGCATAGCCTCCCACAGATCGTTGCGTCGCTGAACGTTTAGCCAGAAGTCCGGGCTGTTGCTGAACACGCGGGCAAGGATGAGCGCCGTCGGTGCGGTCAAAGCCCTGCGATTGTTGCACAACTCGTTGACGTGCTTGCGCTGTACGCCCTTGGCGTCAGCCAATACGGTCTGCGTCAATCCCATCGGTTTCATGAATTCCTGAACCAGGATTTCGCCGACGCTTACCGGCTTACGCTTTGTCATCAGCATCGCTTACCTCACAAATAGCTATGGTCGTCGAGATAGACGCCTGTCGTCAACAGGTGATCCCGAAAGCGGTGTGCGTGCTCAGGCGAGTTCGGCGGAATTCTCAGATCGAAAAACTGGTGCCGCAGCCGCAGGAGGCGGTGGCGTTGGGATTGACCACGCGGAACGAGGCGCCGATCAGGTCGTCGACGAAATCGACCTCGGACCCCACCAGGAACGGCACCGAGGCCGGATCGACCAGCACCACCGCGCTGTCGCGCGCGATCACCAGGTCGTCTTCGGCCCTGGCGCGGTCGATATCGAATTTGTACTGAAAGCCGGAGCAGCCGCCGCCCTCGACGCTGATGCGCAGCATCGCGCCGTCGCCCTCGGTTTTGAGGATTTCCCCGATCCGGCGGGCCGCCCGTTCGCTGATGACGACACTGGCTGCTGTCATGAAGTCGCTCCGAAAGCCGGACTATATCCGATTTATTTGGTATCCGACGTCCAGCATAGTTAAGTGCCCGGCGCGCCGGAATCAAACCCCTAAAGAGGATCAATACACCGTGTCGGTCGGAATGGCTGCCCCCCGCTCGGTCTATGCCTGCGACCCCGACCGCAGCCGCGGACGCTTGTTTGCGGAGCCGCCGAGCAAGACCCGCAGCCCGTTCCGGCGCGATTGCGATCGGGTCATCCATTCCACCGCCTTTCGCCGGCTGAAACACAAGACGCAGGTGTTCGTGTTCCACGAGGGCGATCATTACCGCACCCGGCTGACCCATTCGCTGGAAGTCGCGCAGATCGCCCGCGCACTGGCGCGCCAGCTCGGCCTCGACGAGGATCTGACGGAAACGCTGGCGTTGGCCCACGATCTCGGCCATCCGCCGTTCGGCCACGCCGGCGAGCGGGCGCTGGACGCCTGCCTTAAGGCCCATGGCGGGTTCGATCACAACGCCCAGACCTTGCGCGTCGTGACCATGCTGGAGCATCGCTATCCCGAATTCGACGGGCTCAATTTGAGCTGGGAATCGCTGGAAGGCATCGTCAAGCACAACGGCCCGCTCACCGACCCAAATGGGGTCGCCACCGGGCGCTATCGCGGCCACGGCATTCCCGCGGGGATTTCCCACTACAACGCAAGCTACGATCTGGAACTGTGGAGCTTTGCCTCGCTGGAGGCGCAGGTCGCGGCGATCGCCGACGATATCGCCTATGACGCCCATGACATCGACGATGGCTTGAGGGCCGGCCTGTTTACCGTCGACGATCTCAAGGTCATGCCGCTGACCGCGGCGATGATTGCCGAAATCGGAAGATGCTACGCCGATCTCGACGATGCCCGGCGCGGCGCGGAACTGGTGCGCGAGCTGATTTCCTGTCTGATCGGCGCCGTCTTCTCCGAAGCGCGCAGGCGACTGGAGACCGCAAAGCCGGCTTCTGTCGAGGACGTCCGTCGCCATGGCGAGGTCCTGATCGCGTTTCCGCCCGATGTCGCGCAGGCCGAGGCCGAGATCAAGGCGTTCCTGAAACAGCGGATGTACCGGCATCAACGGGTGATGAAGGTGATGGGCGAAGCCGAGCAGATCCTGTTCGATCTGTTCGCGCGCTATCAGAGGACTCCGGGCGATCTGCCGGCCGAGTGGCTGCCGCCCGAGGGCTGCGACAGCGAAACCGAGCGGGCGCTGCGGATCGGCAACTTCATCGCCGGGATGACCGACCGTTTTGCCATCACCGAGCACCAAAGGCTTTTTGACTCGACCCCGGATTTGCGTTAGGCGGCGGCCTCAAGCCGCCAGGTGCGGCATATTCCCAGGTCAACATCCGCCCATGGCCGATCAAGCCCCACATCCACATCTGTTCGCCGACGTGCTGGCGCGTGTGCATGCGGTTTGCGCTGCGCTTGCGGTGGAGGGCGGCTGGCCGGCCGATATCGACCTGTCGCGCGTGGTGGTCGAGCCGCCGCGCGAGGCCGCACACGGCGATATGGCAACCAATGCCGCGATGGTGCTCGCCAAGGAGGCCAGGTCGAAACCGCGTGATCTCGCCGAAGCGATCGCTGTGAAACTGCGCGCGGACGATTTGATCGCTTCCGTCGATGTCGCCGGTCCCGGCTTCATCAATCTCACCCTGAAGCCGAGCGCCTGGTCGGACGCGCTGCGCACTGTGCTGCGTGAAGGGGAGGCTTACGGGAAAAGCGCTATCGGCGCGGCCGAGAAGGTGAATGTCGAATATGTCTCCGCCAACCCGACCGGACCGATGCATGTCGGGCACTGCCGCGGCGCGGTGTTCGGCGATGCGCTGGCGAGCCTTCTGATATTCGCGGGCTACGACGTGACCCGCGAATATTACATCAACGACGCCGGCGCCCAGGTCGATGTGCTCGCGCGCTCGGCTTTCCTGAGATATCGCGAGGCGCTCGGCGAGAGTATCGAGATTCCGGAGGGGCTTTATCCCGGCGATTATCTGAAGCCGGTCGGAGAGGCGCTGGCCGCCGAATACGGCGACAAGCTGACGACGATGCCGGAAGCGGCATGGTTGCCGCCGGTGCGCGGCAAGGCGGTCGCGATGATGATGGAAGCAATCAAGGGCGATCTCGCCGCGCTCCAGATCGAGCTCGACGTCTTTTTCTCCGAGCGGTCGCTGATCGAAACCGGCAACAATCGCGTTGCTGAGACAATCGACTATCTTCGTTCCAAAGGCGACGTCTACGAGGGCCGCCTGCCGCCCCCCAAGGGCGCGCCGGTCGAGGATTACGAGAACCGCGAGCAGACGCTGTTCCGCGCCACCGCCTATGGCGACGATGTCGATCGCCCGCTGCTGAAATCGGACGGCAGCTATACTTACTTCGCTTCCGACATCGCCTATCACAAGGACAAGTTCGACCGCGGCTTCCACAATTTGGTCGACGTCTGGGGCGCCGATCACGGCGGCTACATCAAGCGGATGCAGGCGGCGATCAAGGCGATCACCTCGGGCCAAGCCGCGCTCGACGTCAAGATCGTGCAGCTGGTGCGTCTGTTGCGCCATGGCGAGCCGGTAAAGATGTCAAAGCGCTCCGGCGATTTCGTCACCTTGCGCGAGGTGGTCGACGAGGTCGGCAAGGATGCGGTCCGCTTCATGATGCTCTACCGCAAGAATGACGCGGTGCTGGATTTCGACCTCGCCAAGGTGATCGAGCAGTCGCGCGAGAACCCGGTGTTTTACGTTCAGTATGGTCACGCCCGCGGCCATTCGGTGTTCCGGAACGCCCGTGAGGTGGTCCCGGACCTGCCGGAGGAGACTGGGGCGCGGGCGGCGTTTCTGGAAAACGCGGCGGTGGAACGGCTGACCGATCCGGCGGAACTGGACCTGCTGCGGAGGCTGGCGCTGTACCCCCGGATGATCGAGGCCGCGGCGGCGGCGCATGAGCCACACCGAATCGCTTTTTATCTGTATGATCTCGCGAGCGAATTTCACGCGTTTTGGACCAGGGGGCGCGATTTGCCCTATTTACGCTTCATTATCAAGAATGATGCAGAGATGACAAAGGCGCGGCTGGCCCTCGTTCAGGGCGTCGTCTCCGTTCTGGCATCGGGTTTGGCCGTACTTGGCGTTCACGCGCCGGACGAGATGCGATAGGCTAGGGGGCCGAACGCCGCTCTCATTCGGCTCTCACACGGGGATCTGTGAGGGCATCAGAGCTGGTTCGTCAGTAAAAGCGGGTTGGCGGCTTTCCCGAAGGGGACGCGACATCACGATGGCTGATCGATATCAGGACAGACCTTTTCCCGGCGATGACGATTATAATCGCGGCGATGATCAGCACGCTTCAGGAAGAGGCGAGAGCGATCCATTGGCCGAACTCGCCCGCCTGATCGGTCAGACCGATCCGTTCGGCACCATGGGCCGGGCCAAACCGCAGGTTCCGTCTCGTCCCGGGCCGCGCGAGCCATATCAGCCGCCGCGTGAACAATATCAGCCGCCGCGCGAGCAATATCAGGAGCCCGTTGAGCCGGATGACGCGCCGCCCGCCGGGCCGCCGCCTTGGATGCAGCGCGCCAACCGGCAGGAGATCCCGCGACAGGAACCGCCACCGGAATATCCGAGCGCGGTGCATCCGCTCCAGCGTTACGCCGCCGCGCGCGCCGCGCCGGAGCCGGATTATGAGCAGGAACCGCAATACGCGGACGATTATCGCGAGCCGGATCCCTCGCGCTATGACGAAGCGCTGTACGACCAGATCGATGACGGCAGGCAGTCTCATAATCCGGGCTATGCGGAGGATGATGCCTACGGCTATCAGGACGGCTACGACGAAGGCGCCGAAGAACAGGTGCGGAAGCGTCGCGGCGGGACGGTCACCGTTGCCGTCGTGCTGGCACTGGCGGTGCTGGGGACCGGGGCGGCGTTTGCCTACCGGACCTATATCGGATCGCCGCGCAGCGGCGAGGTGCCGATCATCAAGGCCGACACCAGTCCGACCAAGGTCGTGCCGACGCCATCCGACGGGTCGGCAAAGCTGCCCGACCGCATGGCGGCGACCGATGGCACCGAGAAAATCGTTCCACGCGAGGAGGCGCCCGTCGACCTCAACACCAAGGCAGGCCCGCGCGTGGTATTTCCGCCGCTGAATTCGAACGTCAATCCGCCGTCGGCGGCGAGCGTGGCACCTTCTACCCCACTGCCGCCGAGCAGCGCCAACGGCACGCTGCCGAACAACGAGCCGCGCAAGATCAAGACTCTGACCGTGCGGGGCGACCAGCCTGACAGCGCCGCAGCACCGGCAACGTCGGCGCCGCCGCCGGCGACAACCGCGAAGCAGGCGCCCGCGCGAACACCGTCGCGCAATCCGCCAGCGTCCGCCAATGCCAGTGCCAATGCGCCGCTGTCGCTGGCCCCGCAGGGGGCGCCCGCCGCGGCGGAACCGCGAACCCCGGTGGCCAACGCCGCCCCCGTCCAGACCGCGCCCAGCGCGGCTGCGAGCGGCGGCGGGTACCTTGTTCAAGTCTCCTCACAACGCAGCGAGGCCGACGCGCAGGCGACCTTCCGGACCTTGCAGGGCAAATATCCCGACGTGTTGGGATCGCATCAGCCGCTGATCAGGCGGGCCGATTTGGGCGAGAAGGGCGTGTATTACCGCGCCATGGTGGGCCCGTTCGGGACGCCGGAGGAGGCCTCGCAGTTCTGCGGCAGTCTGAAGACCGCTGGCGGGCAGTGCGTCGTCCAAAGGAATTAGCGGCCGTTTCCTTGACCCCCACCGGAACAGCGGGCTAATCGGCCGCATGAGCACGCGGGCTTTCATCACAGGCGTATCCGGACCGGAGCTGAACGCCGCCGAGCGTGAGTTCATCCGCGCCGCGCGACCATGGGGGTTCATTCTATTCAAGCGGAACATCGAGACACCGACCCAAGTAATTCGGCTTGTTAAAGAATTGCGTGCGGAACTCGCCGAACCGGATGCGCCGGTCCTGATTGACCAAGAGGGTGGCCGGGTGCAACGATTCGAGCCGCCGCACTGGCCGGTTTATCCGGCCGGCGCCGTCTTCGGGAGGCTTTACGACATTGACCGCAAGCTCGGCCTGACCGCCGCAGGCCTAAGCGCCCGGCTGATCGCGGACGACCTCGCAGAACTCGGAGTGACCGTTGATTGCCTGCCGCTGGCCGATGTTCCGGTGGCCGGTGCCGACGCGGTCATCGGCAACCGCGCCTATGGCACCGCGCCGGACAAGGTCGCGGCGATTGCCCGGGCGGTAACGGAGGGTCTGGAACAGGGCGGCATTCTGCCGGTTCTCAAGCACATTCCCGGGCATGGCAGGGCCACCGCGGATACCCATTTCAGGCTTCCGGAGGTCGCAACTAGCAAAACGGAGCTGGAACGGACCGATTTCGCGGCTTTTCAACCGCTTGCGGACCTGCCGATGGCGATGACCGCGCATGTTGTGTTTAGTGCGCTGGACCCCGCCCATCCGGCGACAACATCTGCGACAATCGTCCAGCAGGTGATTCGCGGCGTGATTGGGTTCCAGGGTTTGTTGATGAGTGATGACGTATCCATGAACGCGCTTTCGGGATCGATCGCCGAGCGGACCCGAGCCCTTTTCGCCGCCGGCTGCGACATCGCGCTGCATTGCAACGGCAAGCTCGAGGAAATGCGGGAAGTTGCGCGGGAGACGCCGGTATTGTCGGGCAAGGCGCTGGAACGGGCGCACCGGGCGTTGGCCTCGCGAAAGGCCCCGCAAGCATTCGATCGAGTGCGGGCGCGGGCGGAACTGGATGCTTTGGTGGATCGGGCGGGAACGGCGGCAAGCGCATGAGCGCGGAAATTTTGTCATTCGAAACCGGCCGGCCGGCGGAGCTCTCCGACGGCGAGCCCGCGCTGGTCGTCGACGTCGAGGGCTATGAGGGGCCGCTCGACCTGCTGCTGGCGCTGGCGCGGCAACAGAAGGTGGATTTGGCCAAGATCTCCATCCTGGCGCTGGCCAACCAATATTTGGTTTTCATCGAGGCCGCCCGGAAAATCCGCCTCGAGTTGGCTGCCGACTATCTGGTGATGGCGGCATGGCTCGCGTTTCTCAAGTCGCGGCTGTTGCTGCCGGAGCCTGTCAGCGCAGACGGACCGAGCGCGGAGGAAATGGCGACCGCGCTCGCCAACCGGTTGCGCCGGCTGGAGGCGGTCCGCGAGGCGTCGAACCGGCTGATGAATCGTCCGCAATTGCAGCGGGACATTTTTCCGCGCGGCAATCCGGAAGCCATCGCCGAGATCCGCCATCCCCGGTTCACCGCGACCCTGTTCGACCTGCTCACGGCCTACGCCGCGCAGCGGCAGCAGCGCGTGCTGGCTTCGGTACATCTGGCCAAACGCACGGTGTGGTCGCTGACTGAGGCGAGAGCGTCGCTGGAGCGGCTGGTCGGGATGGCCCAGGACTGGAGCCGCCTCGACGAATATCTGATCAATTACGTCGTCGATCCCTCGCAGAAAGCCACGGTTTTTGCATCGAGCTTTGCCGCGGCCCTGGAACTGGTAAGGGAAGGCGCGATGGAACTGCACCAGCAAGAGGCTTTTTCGCCTTTGTATTTTCGAAAGCGTCCGCCGCAACCAGAATCCGACGCGATGACCGCGCCGGATTCTCGCGTCGAGTAAGTCGAAGAAGGAGACCGAGCCATGGCAAGTCTGGCGGAAAAACGCAAAGCCGATGCCGAGGATCAATCTGCCGATCCGCAGGCGCGGCCCGAGGAACTGCGGCTCCTGGAAGCGCTGCTGTTCGCCTCCGCCGAGCCGCTCGATCAGGCCACCCTCGCCAAACGGATGCCCGAGGGCGTCGACATCAAGGTGGCACTGGCGCAGCTGCAGGCGGATTACGCCTCGCGCGGCGTCAACCTGGTGCGCGTCGCCAATAAATGGACCTTCCGCACCGCCGGCGATCTGGCCTGGCTGATGACACGGGAAAGCACCGAGACGCGGCGGCTGTCGCGCGCGGCGATCGAGATGCTCGCGATCATTGCCTATCATCAGCCGGTCACGCGCGCGGAGATCGAGGAAATCCGCGGCGTGATCACGTCCAAGGGAACGCTCGATGTGCTGCTGGAAACCGGTTGGATTCGCCCACGCGGCCGCCGCAAGACACCGGGCCGGCCGCTGACCTTTGGAACCACGGAAGCCTTCCTGTCGCAATTCAGTCTGGAAACGCTGACCGATCTGCCGGGCCTCGAGGAGCTGAAGGGTACCGGACTATTGGATTCGCGGTTGCCTTCCGGCTTCAGTGTTCCAACGCCGTCGGACGATCCCGCCTTGCGCGATGACGAAGATCCGCTGGAGATCGGCGATCTGGAACTGGCGCTGGCACCCGCGGTCGAGCCGGAGCGCGGCGACGGCAGCTAGTTCACCTGCCCGTCCGCGCCGGTTAACGCTGGCGGCAATGGGCCACGCTAACACCGATTTCACGATCCCTAAGTCCTTGTTTTTGACACCTCCCGAGCCTACTTTCCGCCTTGGGATTAGGCCGGGTCGCCGGCTTGCTGTTTGGAGGGTTGCAGGATGGGTTCGCTTAGCATTTGGCACTGGATCGTCGTGATCGCAGTCGTCCTGCTGTTGTTCGGTCGTGGCAAGATTTCCGACCTGATGGGCGATGTCGCGCAGGGTATCAAGGCCTTCAAGAAGGGCATGCAGGACGACGAGAAGACCGCGGAAAAGCCCGAGCCGGTGAAGAGTATCGATCACGCAGCCACGCCGACTACGGCGGCGCGGTCGGATGTCGGCAGCAAGGCTGTCTGAACATCGCGCTTGCGGCACATCGCCGTAACGCCGGTTGGGGAGACGCGGGCGGCCCAAATCTTGTTTGGCAAGTATTGGGGTACAATCGCCTCGCGTGAGCGGAATTATTCATGTTCGACATCGGCTGGAGTGAATTCGCCCTCATCGCGGTTGTCGCGCTGATCGCCATCGGCCCGAAGGAATTGCCAGGCGTGCTGCGCACGGTCGGGCAATGGATGGGCAAGGCGCGCAAGATGGCCGCCGAATTCCAGGGCCAGTTCCAGGAGGCGATGCGCGAGGCCGAAATGGCCGACCTCAAGAAGAGTTTTGACGAGGTCAAGGAAGCGGCAAGCGGCTTCACGTCGGGCAATCTCATGACCTCGCTGACCAGGGACGTCGGCGACGCGCTCAAGATCGACGACATCGACAAGCCGGCGGTGGCGTCAACCGATACACCGGCGATTGAACCGCCGGTCGCTCCGACGACACCGGCGACGTCGAACCTCGAAACGCCGGCGATTTCGAAGATCGAAACGCCGGTAGCACCGATCCCGGAAACCTTTACCGCGGCTGACGCCGAGGCACTGGCCGCGCAGCCGCTGGCGATCGTGCGCGAGGCAGAGGCGCAACCCGTGCCGCAGGACACCCAGCCTGCAACGTCCGACGTTCTCAAGGACGCCAAGGCATCATGAGCGCCGAAGACATCGAGGCCAGCAAAGCGCCGCTGATGGACCATCTGATCGAGCTGCGCTCGCGGCTGATCAAGGCGCTGCTCGGTTTCGGCGTGGCCTTCATCTTCTGCTTCTTCTTTGCCAAGCAGATCTACAACATTCTGGTGTGGCCGTTCGTCTGGATCGCCGGCGCCGAAAACTCGAAATTCATCTACACGGCACTTCTGGAATATTTCATCACCCAGCTGAAGCTGGCGCTGTTCGGCGCCGGCTTTATCTCGTTCCCGATCGTGGCCACGCAGATCTACAAATTCGTCGCGCCCGGCCTCTACAAGCACGAGCGCGGCGCGTTCCTGCCCTATCTGATCGCAACGCCAGTGTTCTTCGTGCTGGGATCGATGCTGGTCTATTTTGTCGTGATGCCGATGCTGGTGCGGTTCTCGCTCGGCATGCAGCAGATGGGCGGCCCCGAGACCGCGCAGATCCAGCTGTTGCCGAAGGTCGGCGAATATCTGTCGCTGATGATGTCGCTGATTTTCGCCTTCGGCATCGCGTTCCAGCTGCCGGTGATCCTGACGCTGCTCGGGCGCATCGGCATCATCACCTCGAAACAGCTGCGCGAAAAACGCCGCTATTTCATCGTGGTCGCCTTCATCATCGCAGCGGTCCTGACGCCGCCGGACGTGCTGAGCCAGTCCTCGCTGGCGCTGCCGCTGCTGGCGCTGTATGAGGGCTCGATCATCGCGGTGCGGATGGTGGAGAAGAAGGCCGCCAATGCCGCAGCCGCTGCCGCCACGCCGTCCGCGACCCCGCCGCCGCCCGATCCCAAGCCGGCGGAGTAGGGCGGCTCTCCTGCCTTTCACCTATCATCTCGCCACGCCACCCATGATTCGTCATGCCCGGGCTTGACCCGGGCATCCACGACTTGATCTAACGCAGCAAGCACGTGGATGGCCGGAACAAGTCCGGCCATGACGCTGGAAAAATCAGCCATGCACGACATCAAATGGATCCGCGAAAATCCTCAAGCCTTCGACGCCGCGCTGAAGCGGCGCGGGCTGGAGCCGATGTCCGCATCGCTGTTGGCGATCGACGAAAAACGCCGTGCGGCGATCCTGAAGTCGGAGCAGGCGCAGGCGCGGCGCAACGCAGCGTCAAGGGAAATCGGCGACGCCAAGAAGGCCAAGGAGGACGCGCGCGCCGCGGCTTTGATGGCTGAAGTCGCCGAACTCAAGATCACGATGCCGCAGCTCGAAGCTGACGCGAAGGCCGCCGACGAAGAACTTGCAGCGGCGTTGGCCGCGATTCCAAACCTGCCGCTCGACGAAGTCCCAGATGGTGTCGACGAGCACAGCAACGTCGTGCGGCATCATTTCGGAGCGGTGCGAAACTATGCATTCACACCAAAACCGCATGACGATCTTGGTGGCGCGCTCGGTTTCATGGATTTTGAAACGGCGGCGAAGCTTTCCGGCGCGCGGTTTGTGGTGCTGAAGAGGGGGCTGGCGCGGCTGGAGCGCGCGATCGGGCAATTCATGCTCGATCTCCACACGAACGAGCACGGCTATGCCGAGATCAATCCGCCGCTGCTGGTGCGCAACGACGTGATGTTCGGGACAGGGCAATTGCCGAAGTTTGAAGACGATCAGTTCTGGGCCATCAAAGGTGAATTGCTGGCCGCGGCCAATGGCAATTTGAGAAGCGAACGTCTCGGCCTGATTCCCACCGCCGAAGTCCCCCTGACAAACCTTGTTCGCGAGTCCATCGTCGACGAGAAGGAACTGCCGATGCGCCTGACCGCGCTGACGCCGTGCTTTCGCGCGGAAGCCGGGGCTGCCGGCCGCGACACCCGCGGCATGATCCGCCAGCATCAGTTCACAAAGGTCGAGCTGGTCTCGATCACGACGCCCGAAACCAGCAAGGACGAGCACGAGCGCATGTTGGCCTGCGCCGAGGAGGTTTTGCGGCAACTCGACCTGCATTACCGGGTGATGACGCTGTGTGCCGGCGACATGGGCTTTTCGACGCAAAAGACCTACGACATCGAGGTCTGGATGCCCGGCCAGGGCGAGGGCGGGGCCTTCAGGGAAATTTCCAGCTGCTCGGTGTGCGGCGATTTCCAGGCCCGGCGGATGGACGCGCGCTATCGCGGGCCCGACGGCAAGCCGCGATTTGTGCATACCCTCAACGGTTCCGGCACCGCGGTCGGCCGCGCGCTGATCGCGGTCATGGAGACCTACCAGCAGGAAGACGGCTCGATCGCGGTTCCCGACGTGCTGCAGCCCTATATGGGCGGCCTGACAGTGATCGATAAGCACCAATAGCGCGCAATTCGCTCGGTACGGCCGCCTTCGATGTTGCGAAGGCGCGGCACCCCGGTATCTTCGTTTTCCGTCCTCGCGGCTCGCGCCGCTATTCGGAAACGATCGAACCGATGGCCCTGCATCGCGACATCTATTGGGTGGGCAAACAATGGGCGGTCACGGGCTTCGGCGTCCAGGCGTGCAACCAGAAGCAGCGGGGCCGATTCGATATCGAGGGCGCGCGGCTGTGGGAAGACGGGGTGCTGGAAAGGCTCCGTGCCGAGGCGTGGTTCAATAGCGCAGATTTTGACAAGGCGCTCGAGGTTGCCCGCAAATATTATCCGGAGCCACCCCGAAATGCCGCGCCGCCCAAGCCGCCGGTCGCAGCCGCGAAGGAAGTGAGTCCGAAGGAAATTCCAAGACCGGCGCCTCCGACTGAGGCGCGCAAGCCCGCGGCTCAGAAATTCGTCATGCGCATCGACGGCTGGCCGGCTAAATTCGTCAAACCATGGCACGTCCGCATACGCCGGTGAGGTGGGGAAAATGGACGGTATTTGAATGGTAATATTGCAGGTTGCGTTCGGGTTCCTTCACCCTCGCAGATGAAGTTTTTTTGACTGAGCAATTTTGAACAGAGCGCGCGGTGCGAACAGGCCATTGTGCGATTGGATTCGGTAAAACTGCCAATTTTAGCGCGACGCTCATGCCAGAATTCAAACCGGTGTCCGCACCGCAAATTGCCGCGATCGAGCGGCCCGGCTGCCCGAAGTGCCGGCAGCATCGCATGCTGCTGTCGAAGCTCAACTGCGGTCCATCCGGTTTTGGCACCCGCACGTTCGAGTGCCAGAAGTGCGGCCACAGCACTACGGTGGTATCTGAGGACCCCATGATCTCGGATGCGCGCGGCTGGCTCGCGAGCGAGCTGAGGCCGCCGACGTAAAGTCGGGCACCACCATAGGTCGAGCCAGTTCCCGCGGAACCGTCGTCCGAAAGTGTTGATCATCACACACCGATTTGTGTCGCCTACCGGACATATTAGGATTATGATGGAGTTATCACCGGACCGCTCCGCGGGCTTCTGCCTGTGACTGAGAGTGTTGTGCTCCGGGCCTGATGACGGACAGCGCCATGCCCAATATGCCGCAACTTCCGGTAAAGGGCAGTTTCGATCCCAAGGTTTTTCTGGGCCGGGCCGGCGCTGGAATAACGGTCGAGCGGTACGACAAGAACCAGAAGATTTTCAGCCAGGGCGACGTCGCCGACACCGTCTTTTTCATCCAGAAGGGCAAGGTGAAAATCACGGTGTTATCGGAGCACGGCAAGGAAGCGGTGGTCGCGATTTTCGCGGAGGGCCAGTTCTTTGGCGAAGCATGTCTGGAGGGGATGGCAATACGCGGCGCAACCAGTCAGGCCATGGAAGAGTGCCTGATCACGGTGATCACCAAGTCTGCCATGTTTGCAACGCTCGCCCGTGAGCCGAAGTTTTCCGCATTTTTTATCGCGCACCTGCTTTCGCGTAACAGCCGGATCGAAGACGATCTGGTCGACCAGCTCTTCAATTCCAGCGAAAGGCGTCTGGCGCGGCTGCTTCTGCTGCTTGCCAATTTCGGCAAGGAAGGCGGCGACGCGCCGGTCGACATTACCCTCAGCCAGGAAACGTTGGCGGAAATGATCGGCACCACGCGATCCCGGGTCAGTTTCTTCATGAACAAATTCCGGAAGAAAGGCTTCATCGACTACAACGGAAAGATCGAGGTTCACCGTTCGCTGCTCGACGCCGTGCTGCGTGAAAAACCGCAAATCGACGAGGACGATTAGCACGCTGGATGCCGGCTCGCGCACGCTCAATATCCCCGCTGCGGGATCGGATAACCATTGAACCGATAGGTTCGCGAACCGCGCCGCAAATAGTATTCCCCGGGAGTGCCGGCGATTCCGGGCTGCCCCGGCTCGAGAACGGCTGCGGGATATCGCCGCCGGGTGGGCACGCATCCGCCATGCGAGCGCACCATGCCGCGCCCGCACCCTTGCGGCCGCGCCGGCTCGCTTGATGGTTCACTGGGTTTGTCGGCGCCTTCTTCCTCATGTCGCCTGCCCGCGTGATCGACGGCATCGGAAACGCAGGTCCCGTTGACGTTCCGGTAGGGCGCCGAACATTGGCACAGATAGTTCGCCCAGTCGGCATGGGGATCCCGGCAAACGCATTTGGCCTCGAAGCAATCGATCGCCACGGCTGATGATCCCGGGCACGAACCGTTTCTGCGTTTCTCCTTGGCGTCACAAAATGTCGGATCGGGAAGGCAGTGCAACCCGGTCGCGGCGCTGCCGGGATCCGCTTCATCGGGGATGTAGCCGGTCCGGCAGGTAAAGGCGAAATTCCGGTCATTGCTGGCGACGCATCTGCCGTTCTTCAGATAGCTGTGCTCGGGACATCGCTTCGGAACGCATTTTCCGCCGAGCCATTCGAGCGCGTAGCTCTCGCCGGACATCGTCACCCGCGCGTTGCAGAAGCATGTTCCGGCAACGGTCAATTCGCCGCCCTGGCAATTCTCGGCGTTGGTTTTCACGCAGGTGCCGCTGCCGGCGACGCTGCTGTTGACCGGCATCAGCGCGAAGCCGGCCGGGCAGTCGCACCTTCCGCTCGTCACCGTGCCGCCGTCGCAGACGACGCTGTCGCTGGCCTTGCCGACCGGCGCGATCATGGCGAGGCAATTCCCGCTTGCGGGGTCCGAATGGGTATTGGCCGGGCACACGCATTGTCCCGAGGCGTCGGTGCTGCCGCCAGCGCACTGTGTGGAAGCAGCCGGCGGGGCGGTAGTGCTCGACGGAGCGGAAACAGCCGGCGGAACGGAAACGACAGGCGGAAGAGCCGATTTCGCAACGCAAGCGCCGTCCCTGAATTCCTGCCAGGGAAAGCACTTTCCGTCGTCCGGAACGCACACGCCGTCCTTCAGCACCTCGCCGGAACGGCAGGTCGGCACATCGGCCTGCTCCGATTGCGCGATCGCAGCCTTCGGACTGAAAACAAACCAGCAAATCAAAATGACCGCAGCGGCTGAAAAGCGGGTCATGATCAACCCATTCGCCAAACGAAAAATCGAAAATAGTCGGAACCCGTGCGGGTTCGCAATAGATGCGACGGTTGCAATTTAGCCGGTCACCTCGCCGGCGCGGCAAAAAACACCGGCGTGGCGGGCCTTTTGCGCCAATTCGCCGGGTTTGCCTCAGGCGCGCGACAGAGATAAAGACGGGCGCGCCGACCTCCATGGAATCGGCCGAAAAGGGTTTTTTGAGCGGATGCGAATTCTCTGCACCAATGACGACGGCATCCATGCCCCCGGCCTCAAGGTCGTCGAGGAGATCGCGCGCGCCTTGTCCGACGACGTCTGGATCGTGGCGCCCGAATTGGACCAGTCCGGCGTCTCGCATTCGTTGTCGCTGAACGACCCTCTGCGGCTGCGCGAGGTCGGTCCGCGTCACTTCGCGGTGCGGGGCACGCCGACCGACTGCGTCATCATGGGCGCGCGCCATATCCTCGGGGATACCATGCCGGATCTGGTGCTCGCGGGCGTCAACAAGGGCCGCAACGTCGCCGAAGACGTCGTCTATTCCGGCACCATCGCCGGCGCTTTGGAGGGCACCATTCTGGGATTGCCGTCGTTCGCGCTGTCGCAGGAATTTTCCATGGAGACCCGCCACGCGCCGCTGTGGGAGACCGCGCTGAAATTCGGCCCCACCATCCTGCGCAAGGTGCTCGACGCCGGAGTCCCGAAAAACACCGTGATCAATGTCAATTTTCCGGCCTGCGCCCCCGACGAGGTCAAGGGTGTCCGCGTGACGCGGCAGGGCAAGCGCAATCTCGGCTTCCTGAAAGTGGACCAGCGCCGCGATGGCCGCGGCAACCCCTACTTCTGGATCGGCTTCGAGCGCCTGGCGCAGGCCGATGTGCCCGCCGAGGGCACCGACCTCTGGGCGCTGGCTCAGCGTTACGTTTCGGTGACGCCGCTGCGGCTCGACCGCACCGACGATGAGTTTTCTGAAGCGCTGACCGCGACGCTGAAGTGACGCGAAGCGTCTAAACCGTCGCGCTGCGCAGCGCGCTGTCGATCATTTTTGCGAGCGTCTCGATCTGGAAGGGCTTTTGCAGAGCGGGGCGGTCGCGGTATTCCGGAGGCAGGCCCGAGGAGCCATAGCCGGTCGCGAAGATGAAGGGCCGATTGCGCGCCTTGATCAGTTCGGCGACCGGGGAGATCACCTTGCCGTTGACGTTGACGTCGAGAATGGCGAGGTCGAACTCGGTGGATTGCGCAAGCCGGATCGCCTCGTTGATTTCGCCGGCCTCCGCCGCGACGCGAAAGCCCAGCTCCTCCAGCATGTCGGCGACCATCATCCGGATCATCACCTCGTCCTCGACGAGGAACACGGAACCCCGCGGCAGCCGCGTTGCATTCATGATAAAGTCCTTGCCCGTCCTAAACTTGAGGTTCGCAAATAACGCTATCAGGCGCAATGTCAACGTGTGCCAAAGCGACGCCCGCCCGTTGCGGGGAGTATGCAGGATTGATTGCCCGCTGCCTTAACGCCAAGCTATCCAGCCGGTTCCATGCCGGGAACATCGATTCGAAGGGCGTCAGACCGCCCAGCAAGCGCCGTCGCGAGATCAAGATGTCCGCAAGCCAAAATCCGCCGGAAAAGATGATGTTTCAGCTTACCCTGCGGCGGCGCGGGATCAGCGACCAGGCGGTGCTGCGCACCATGGAAGAGGTTCCGCGCGAGATGTTCGTTGAGGCGGCCGATCGCGGCGATGCCTACCGCGATTCGGCGCTTGGCATCGCCTGCGGGCAGACCATTAGCCAGCCCTTCGTCGTCGCCTACATGACCGAACAGCTGCAGCTGCAGAAGCACCACCGGGTGCTCGAGATCGGCACCGGCTCGGGCTACCAGGCTGCCATCCTGTCGCGGCTTTGCAGCCAGGTGCTGACGCTGGAGCGCTACCGGACGCTGGCCGATACCGCCCGGGCGCGGCTCCGAAAACTCGGATGCGGCAATGTCGAGGTTTTGCTGGGGGATGGTTTTGACGTCCCGGCGGGCGCCGGCCAGTTCGATCGGATCATCGTCACCGCGGCGATGGAGCAAATCCCCGAGGCGCTGACCCGGCGGCTCGAGCCGGGCGGCATCCTGATCGCGCCGGTCGGCCCGCATCAAGGCACCCAGACCCTGATCCGCGTGACCCGGACGGAAGCCGGTTTCGACGCCAGGGAACTGGTCGATGTGCGCTTCGTGCCGGCGCTGCCGGGGATTGCCCGCGAGCTGTAAAAACCCGGATTAGCTGTTCCGCCAACGTCTTATAGCGGGGTTAAGCGGTTGTTTACTGGGGAGGTGTTTACTCAAAACCGCATATTGTTGCGTATGAGTGAGTAACCATGTCCGGTGTCGTCGAGTTGCTTTACTCCCGCCGCGTACCGCACGTCGCGGCGCTGGCGCTGATTTCATTTTGTTTTGCGGGCTGCAGCGGCGATATGGCGAGCCGCTTCTCCCAAAGTTCGCTCTCCAATCCCTTTGGCTACCAGCCTGAAGCCACCGGCTCGGTGCCGGCCCCCGCCGTCGAGCGCCGCGAACTGCCCCAATCTGCCCGTCCGCAGTCGCAGCACCAGTCGCAGGCGCTGCCGCCGCCGATCGCGGCTCCCCAAAGCTATCCGACAGCCCGCGGTGGCGTCTCCGGAGGAGGGCGCGGACTGGCCTCGTACGCGCCGCCCGCCCATCCGATCGAAACCACCGGCAGCGTTGCGCCGCGTTCGGTCGCAGCCACCCGCCCGGCCGGGCAGGGCACCACAATCATAGTCGGCACCAGCGATACGCTCGATGGTTTGGCGCGGCGTTACAATGTGACATCAGCTTCGATCCTGCAGGCCAACGGCTACAAGGGACCGCGCGCGCTGTCGCCGGGCCAGCAGCTGATCATTCCCTATCAGACACCCGCAAGCATTGCCGCTGCACCCGCTTTGGCCGCACCTGCGAGCAAGCCGGTCGCGGCGGTGAGCGCGCCGCCGTCGGTTCACTTCGTCAACCGCGGCGACACCTTGCTCGGCATCGCCCGCCATAACCACGTGCCGGTGGCAGTACTTGCCAGGGCCAACGGCCTCGATACCCACGCCAAACTCAAGATCGGCACCAAGCTGACCGTGCCCGGCGCCAGGACCGCGGCGGCAGCGCCCTTGGCGCAGCCGGCGGCGGTTGCAACTGCCCAACCGGCGGCAGCTCTGGCGCCGCCTGCCACCAGAATGGCCGTGGCCGCTGGCACCCCCCAACAAAGCGTGCGGATGGCCCAGGCCACCACGAAGATCGAGGAAATGCCGGCCGAGGCGCCGATCAAGCCAACTGAGGCGACCGGGGCGCTGCCGACCTTCCGCTGGCCGGTGCGCGGCAAGGTGATCACCAGCTACGGCGCCAAGACCAATGGCAAGTCCAATGACGGCATCAACCTGGCGGTGCCCGAGGGCACGCCAATAAAAGCGGCGGAGGACGGCGTCGTGGCCTACTCCGGCAACGAACTCAAGGGTTATGGCAATCTGGTCCTGGTTCGGCACGCCAACGGTTATGTCACCGCATATGCCCATGCGAGTGAGCTGTTGGTGAAGCGCGGCGATACCATCAAGCGCGGCCAGATCATTGCCAAATCGGGTCAGTCGGGCGAGGTGGGGTCGCCGCAGCTCCACTTCGAGATCCGTAAAGGATCCCCCCCGGTTGACCCGCTTCAATTCCTGAATGGGGCGTGACGCCGAACAACGCTGCGGGGCACGCCGCGTCAACGCCTACGACTGTCATCGCCCGGCTTTGACCGGGCGACCCAGTATTCCAGAGAAGGTGGTGGATTAATCGAGGGGCCGCGGCGTACTGGATCCCCCGCTTTCGCGGAGGATGACAGTCGTAGTCAAAGCCGCATAGTGCGTTCCTCAAGCATCTATTTCCCGCTCAGCCTCACGCCCAGCCGGCCCGCCAATTCCTGCGTGAACTGCCAGGCTACGCGCCCCGAGCGCGAGCCGCGCGTGGTCGACCATTCCAGCGCTTCGCGCTCGAGTTCTGCTTCCGGAAGCTTGATGCCGAAATGACCGCAATAGCCCTTCACCATCGCCAGGTATTCGTCCTGGCTGCAGCGGTGAAAGCCGAGCCACAAGCCGAACCGGTCGGACAGCGAAACCTTCTCCTCGACCGCCTCGCCGGGATTGATCGCGGTCGAGCGCTCGTTCTCGATCATCTCGCGCGCCAACAGATGCCGGCGGTTGGAGGTGGCGTACAGGATGACATTATCCGGCCGGCCCTCGATGCCGCCTTCCAGCACCGCTTTCAGCGACTTGTAGGACGCGTCGTTGCCGTCGAACGAGAGGTCGTCGCAGAACACGATGAAACGGAAACCGGAAGCGCGCAACAGGTCCATCAGCGCCGGGAGACTCTCGATATCCTCGCGGTGAATTTCGATCAGCTTCAAGCGCTCGGCCGGCTTACGGTCGACATTGATGTCGGCATGCGCCGCCTTCACCAGCGACGACTTGCCCATGCCGCGCGCGCCCCACAGCAGGGCATTGTTGGCCGGAAGCCCGTCGGCAAAGCGCTCGGTATTCTCGATCAGGATGTCGCGCATCCGGTCGATGCCCTTGAGCAGGCCGAGATCGACACGGCTGACGCGCGGCACCGGCGACAGCCGTCCGTTGGGGTGCCAGACAAAGGCGTCGGCGCTGCCGAACGAGTCGACAGCCGGAGGGGCGGGCGCCGCGGCAGACAGGTGTGCGGCGATCGCCTCGAGCGCGTTCGCGATCCTTTCCGGTGTGTCATGTTGGGCGGACGCTGCCGGACGTTTTGTCGTGGCCTTCAGCAATTTCCGCTGACCATGAGGTCTTGTTTTCCGAGGCTTTTTCGACATCTGACGGGTTCCTGACGACGCACCCATATCGGGCCTTGAAAGGAGCCGCAAGCGGTGCAAATGAGGGGTGGGGCGGCGTTGCAATTGGGACCGCGGCCGCTATAGTCCGCGCGAATTTGCCCGAACCGGCCAGACGCTTGAGGCGTTGCCGGTTCATTCCCGTTCCACGAGGATTGTCCGAATGCTGATTACCCCTGCGTTTGCCCAGGCCGCGGGAGGCGGCGACACCAACAGCATGTTGATGTCGCTTTTGCCGTTCGCGCTGATCTTCGTGATCATGTATTTCCTGATTCTGCGGCCGCAGCAGAAGAAGGTGAAGGACCACGCCGAACTCGTGAAGAACATCCGCCGCGGCGATACCGTGGTGACCTCGGGCGGCCTCGTCGGCAAGGTGACAAAGGTGGTCGACGACGACCAGATCGAATTCGAGATCTCCGATGGCGTGCGGGTGCGGCAAATGCGGCAGATGATTTCCGGCGTGCGCGCCAAGGGCGAGCCGGCGAAGGAGAAGAGCGAGCCCGCCAAGGACGAGACGTCCGCGAGCTAGCCTTTTCCGGGCGCCGCATTCTCCTGAATCTGACGGATCAATTCGATGTTGTATTTCACGCGGTGGAAGGCGCTGGCGATCATCCTGACGGCGCTGGTGGTGTGCCTTTGCGCCGTTCCGAATTTCTTCCCTGAAGCCAAGGTCAAGACCTGGCCGGCCTGGGCGCAACGGCGGCTGGTGCTCGGCCTCGACCTGCAGGGCGGCTCCTACTTGCTGCTGGAGGTCGATTCCAACTACGTCAAGAAAGAGAAGCTCGACCAGGTCCGCGACGACGTACGGCGCGTGCTGCGCGAGGCCAGGATCGGCTATACCGGCCTCAATGTCCGCAACGACACCGTCGAGGTGCGCATCACCAAGGATACCGATGCGCCGACCGCGCTGAGCAAGCTGCGTGAGATGTCGCAACCGCTTGGCGGCTTGCTTGGGTCCAGCGGCCAGCGCAGCCTTGACGTCGCCGACGCCGGAGGCGGTCTGATCCGGCTGACCGTTCCTCCGGCCGCGATTACCGACCGTATCCGGCAATCGGTCGAGCAGTCGATCCAGATCGTCGAGCGCCGGGTCAACGAACTCGGAACCGTGGAGCCCCTGATCCAGCGCCAGGGTAGCGACCGCATCCTGGTGCAGGTGCCGGGCCTGCAAGATCCGACCCGGTTGAAGGAGTTGCTCGGCAAGACTGCCAAGATGGAATTCCGGATGGTCGATCTCACGGTGCCGCCGGACCAGGCCCTGCGGGGGAGCGTACCGCCGGATTCGGAGGTGCTCCCGAGCGCCGACCCGTCGAACCCGCAACCCTATGTCATCAAGAAGCAGGTGCTGGTCTCCGGCGGCGACCTGATCGACGCGCAGCCCGGCTTCGACCAGCGCAACGGCCAGCCGATCGTGTCGTTCAAGTTCAATTCGTCCGGCTCGCGGAAATTCGCGCAGGCGACCATCGAACACGTCAAGGAGCCGTTTGCGATCGTGCTGGACAACAAGGTGATCTCGGCGCCGGTCATCCAGGAGCCGATCACCGGCGGCGCCGGCCAGATTTCCGGCAACTTCACAGTCCAGGCCGCCAACGATCTGGCGATCCTGCTGCGCGCCGGCGCGTTGCCGGCGCCGCTGACGGTGATCGAGGAACGAACCGTCGGTCCGGGCTTGGGCCAGGATTCGATCGAGAAGGGCGAACTCGCAGCTTACGTCGGCTCGATCATGGTGATCGTGTTCATGCTCGTCACCTACCGGCTGTTCGGCGTGTTCGCCAACATCGCGGTGGCCATTAACGTCGCAATGATCTTCGGCGTGTTGTCGTTGTTGAACGCCACGCTCACGCTGCCGGGCATCGCCGGCATCGTGCTGACGGTCGGCATCGCGGTCGACTCCAACGTGCTGATCTACGAGCGCATCCGCGAGGAATTGCGCGGCGGGCGCAACGCCATTTCGGCGATCGATGCCGGCTTCAAGCGCGCGCTGTCGACGATCCTGGATTCCAACATCACCACCTTCATCGCCGCCGCCGTGCTGTTCTATATCGGCACCGGCCCGGTGCGCGGCTTCGCCGTGACGCTCGGCATCGGCATCATCACTACGGTTTTCACCGCGTTTACGCTGACCCGCCTGATCGTGGCGACCTGGGTGCGGTGGAAGCGGCCGCAAACCGTGCCGATTTGAGAGGGCGCCGGCTGTGACTCATTTGGTTCTCATCGGGTTAGGCATCGTCATTGCCATACTCACAGTCGTCAGCTGCTTCGGCTGGCTGCCGTCGCTGCGGATCGTGCCGGACAACACTCATTTCGATTTCACCCGCTTTCGCCGCATCAGCTTTCCGATCTCGGCGGCGCTTTCGATCGTCGCGATCACGCTGTTCTTCACCCACGGGCTGAATTTCGGCATCGACTTCAAGGGCGGCACGCTGATGGAAGTGCGCGCCAAGTCCGGCACGGCCGACATCGCCTCGATGCGCGCCAGCCTGAGCACGCTCGGCCTCGGCGACGTCCAGTTGCAGCAGTTCGGCGGACCGGACGAGGTGCTGATCAGGGTCGCCGAACAGCCGGGCGGAGATGCCGCGCAGCAGGATGCCGTGCAAAAGGTCCGCGGCGCGCTTGGCGATGCTGTCGAGTACCGCCGCGTCGAGGTGGTGGGACCGCGCGTCTCCGGCGAATTGCTGGCTTACGGCATGCTCGGCCTGATGCTTGCGATCTTCTCGATCCTGATCTATCTCTGGTTCCGGTTCGAATGGCAGTTCGCGCTCGGCGCCATGATCGCCAACGTGCATGATATCGTGCTGACGATCGGCTTCATGTCGATCAGCCAGGTCGATTTCGACCTCACCAGCATTGCGGCCTTGCTGACGATCCTCGGCTATTCGCTCAACGACACGGTGGTGATCTACGACCGGATCAGGGAGATGCTGCGGCGTTACAAGAAAATGCCGATGCCGCAACTGCTCAACGAGTCCATCAATTCGACGCTGTCGCGCTCGATCATCACCCACCTCACCGTGTCGCTGGCGCTGCTCGCGCTGCTGGTGTTCGGCGGCAATGCGATCCACAGCTTCACCGCGGTGATGATGTTCGGCGTGGTGCTGGTCGGCACCTATACCTCGATCTTCATCGCGGCGCCGATCCTGATCTATCTCGGCGTCGGCACCCACCGGGCCGACGCGCCGGAAAAGCCGTCGAAAAAATAAAGCATCCCGAAAAGCCCTCGGGCTTGGCTCGGGGGTGGGAACCGGTTTCCCGCCTGCGCGAAGCCCTGGACAGACTATTCGTGTGGCCCGATGCTTCGGCGGGCGAAGCCAGGTCGGACATGATCATGCCCAAACAACCAGCGAGCCGCCCGGACGCGCCGCATCTGCCGAGGTCCGCGCCGATCGAGGCCTACGGCAACGGCGGTTTTGCCTTTGCCGAGATGTCACATCGCGGATCGCTATTGTGCCTGCCCGACGCGATCTGGGCCTGGCCGGTCACAAGGCCCGAGGAGATCAACGAAGCCTCGCTGGATAGGGTATTCGCCGCCGCTAACGGCATCGATACGCTGATCATCGGCACCGGCACGGAGGTCTGGCTGCCGCCGTCGCACCTGCGCGAGGCCCTGCGCAGGGTCAGCATCGTGCTGGACGCGATGCAGACCGGGCCTGCGATCCGCACCTACAACATCATGATCGGCGAGCGACGGCGCGTCGCGGCCGCGCTGGTGGCGGTGCCATGAGCGGCGCGGACGAGGGCCGGCAGGCCGCGGAATTCTGCGCCGCGCTGGTGCGCGGCCACGATTTTGCCCGCTATGCGGCCACGCTGTTCGTGCCGGCGGATCAGCGTCGCGCGCTGCTCGCGGTCTATGCGTTCAACGTCGAGATTTCCCGCGTGCGCGAGCAGGTGACCCAGCCGCTGCCCGGCGAAATGCGCCTGCAATGGTGGACCGACATGCTGGCGGGCACGGGTCATGGCGGCGTCGAAGGCAACCCGGTCGCAGCCGAGCTCACGCTCGCGATCCGGAATTCGCGCCTGCCGGTCGAGCGGCTGTCGCGGCTGATCGACGAGCATCAGTTCGATCTCTACAACGATCCGATGCCGACCATGGCGGCGCTGGAAGGCTACATCAACGACACCTCGTCGGCGCTGTTCTCGCTCGGCGCCGCGGTCGCCGGGTGGCAATCCCCCGAGATCGAGCACCTGGCGCGCCACGCCGGCCTCGCCCAGGGCATGGCGCAGGTGATCGCGGCCTTGCCGCTGGACGCCTCGCGGCGGCAGTTGTTCGTGCCGCTGCAATTGCTGGAAAGCCACGGCAGCGGCATCGAAGAGGCATTTTCCGGCAAGGAGACGCCGACCCTGCGCGGGGCGCTGGATCACCTGATCCGGGAGGGGCGCGGGCACCTGGATACTGCGCTCGTACTCCTGAAAAACGTGCCGCTGGAGGCGCGACTGGCGTTCCTGCCGCTCACCCTGGTTGCTCGCGATCTGGAGCGGATGGCGCGCGCGGACACCGACCCGTTCGTGCCGCAGGCTGCGTCGCGGTTTTGGACCTTGTGGACGCTGTGGCGGGCATCAAGGTCGAAAGTGTTTTCGTAACCGATAGCGATTGCCCCAATCTCGGTCGTCATACCCGCGAAAGCGGGTATCCAGTACGCTGCGGCCGCGCGAATCGATCTCCGGTCTCTGGAATACTGGATCACCCGCCTTCGCGGGTGATGACGTCGGTGGACGATGGCGAATTCAAATCGGCCGCCTCAAAATTGAAGCGGTCCCGCAAATTCTTCCGCGATTCCAAAATGTCCTTCAGGAACGCGCGGTCGGTCTCGCTCTTCATCATCGGTTCGATCAGGTCGAGCTGGTTCATGGCGACAAGTTGCAAGATCTCGGTGCGGGGCTTTCCGCCGGCGTCGCGCGGCAAGGCCTGCACCACCTGGATATGTTCAGGGGGTTTTGGGCCTTTCGCGGCGGCGAGTTCGTTGCGTAGCTCCGCTTCAAGGGCGGTGCGGTCGGCCTCGACGAAGGCGTAGAGCCCGACGCCGGTACGGCGGTCGGCGAAGGCGACGATCGCGATGTCGCGGACGTCGGGATTCTTGCGGATCAGGTCGGCCAGCACCGGCGCGTCGTTGACCAGCCGCCGGCCGCCGCCTTCGCGGTCGGTAAAATTGAACAGACCTCGGGTGATGGCGCGGTAGACCTTTTTTCCGGTCTTGAGCCAGATGCTGGCGACAAAGGATTTGCGCGCCAGGATCTTGCGCTCCTTTGGCGTCAGCGCCCCCGGCGCATAGCTGCGCTTGTGCTTCAAGAGGTGGCGCAGATCCTCGTAGGCCGCAATCCGGAACAGCCGGCCGCGCGTCTTGAAGCAGGCGGCGAGTTGGAAGTCGGTGAGGTAAGCGCGGCCGTCGCGGCCCACCAGCCAGTTCTGCTCCTTGGCGAGGTCGTTATGGCAGATGCCGGCGCCGTGCAGCTTGCGCAGCGCCTGCTTGGCGGAATCGAAGTAGGCGGCATTGCCGGACGGTTTGGCTAGATGCAGCGCGACGCCGTCGATGAAGCCGCGCACCAGGGCCCTTCGGCCGGCCCACAATAGCTCCGGCCCGACGTTCAGGCCGCGGGCCCTGGCCAGCGCGCGGCGCTCGCGGGCGAACAAATGCAGCGCCGGGATAAAGGACCACCATGGCACGAAATCGAGCCGGCGCAGCACCGCATCGACGTCGCCCCCATCGCTACGAAAGCGGCCGCGTTCGACCGTGGAAAAGATGTCGCGCTTCAGCAGCACGCCTTCGGTCCATCGCGCCGATAGCACCGCGGCGTCGTCTTTTGGCAAGCTCATCTGGCGCTCACGCGGCCGCAGCGATGGACAGGCTGTTGTCGGCAATCCAGCGATCGAGATCGGCCAGCGCCCGCGCGCTGATCGCCTGCTTCTTGGCGACCGTCTTTTCATTGCCGCGCAGCCGGGTCCCGTCGGCATTTCTGGTCGGCGGACTGACGAGCGGCGGAAACAGGCCGAAATTGATGTTCATCGGCTGAAACGAGCGGCTGCCGGGCTCGATGGTCTCGATATGGCCGCCGGTGATGTGGCCGAGCAGCGATCCCAGCGCCGTGGTGGCCGGCGGCGGCGCTAGTCGGGTCTCGCGCGCATCGGCCGCGGCATAGAGCCCGGCGACCAGCCCGATGCTGGCGGATTCCACATAGCCTTCACAGCCGGTCATCTGGCCCGCGAAGCGCAACCGCGGCTCGGCGCGCAAGCGCAACTGTGCATCGAGCAGTTTTGGCGAATTCAGAAAAGTGTTGCGATGCAGGCCGCCGAGCCGGGCGAATTCGGCGTTCTCAAGCCCGGGAATCGTGCGGAAGACGCGCTGCTGCGCGCCGTGCTTCAGCTTGGTCTGGAAGCCCACCATGTTGTAGAGCGTGCCGAGCTTGTTGTCCTGGCGCAGCTGCACGATAGCGTAGGCCTTCACGCTCGGATCGTGCGGGTTGGTGAGCCCGACCGGCTTCATCGGCCCGTGGCGCAGCGTCTCGCGGCCGCGCTCGGCCATCACCTCGATCGGCAGACAGCCGTCGAAGTAGGGGGTGTTGGTCTCCCACTCCTTGAAGTCGGTCTTCTCGCCGGACAGCAGCGCGTCAACGAAGGCGTCGTACCGATCTTTGGTCATCGGGCAGTTGATGTAATCGGCGCCGGTTCCGCCGGGGCCGACCTTGTCGTAGCGCGACTGAAACCAGGCCGCCGACATGTCGATGGAATCCCGGTGCACGATCGGCGCGATCGCGTCGAAGAACGCCAAAGCGTTCTCGCCGGAGCGCTCGCGGATGGCGTCCGCCAGCGGCGCCGAGGTCAGGGGACCGGTTGCGACGATCACGTTCTCCCAATTCGCGGGCGGCAGGCCACAGATCTCGGCCCTTCGGATTTCGATCAGGGGATGCTCGTCAAGCGCCTTGGTGACGGCGGCGGAAAATCCGTCGCGGTCGACGGCGAGCGCGCCGCCGGCCGGAACCTGGTTGGCGTCGGCCGCGCGCATGATCAGCGAACCCAGCCGGCGCATTTCCGCATGCAGCAGGCCGACCGCATTGTTGGCGGCGTCATCGGAGCGAAACGAATTGGAGCAGACGAGTTCGGCAAGGCCATCCGTGCGATGGGCCTCGGTCATCCGGCGAGGGCGCATCTCATGCAGCACGACCGGGACGCCCGATGTCGCGACCTGCCAGGCGGCCTCGGAGCCGGCGAGGCCGGCGCCGACGATGTGCACGGGTTGCGATGGGGGTTTGGTGCCTGTCATGGGCACAGAGGTAGCGCGTAGCGGCGGATACGACAACGCCCGCGGCCAGCGCGGGCGTTATCCGTCTCAACAGACAGCTGAAATATGGATCAGCCGTTATAGGTGCCGGCTGCAACGCGCGGAATGTCCGAACGATCAAGGCCAATATCGGCCAGTTCGCGATCGCTGAGCTGGGACAATTCGCTGACATTGCGCTGATAGTCCCGGAACGCCTGGATCATGCGGATGAGCGAGAGCAACATGGG
>DATNMT010000158.1:0-8026 GCA_035602495.1 Bradyrhizobium sp. | reverse complement strand
TTCCGGGGCGATGCGAAGCATCGAACCCGGAATCTCGAGATTGTCTTGCGAGGTTTCAGCCATATCGAGATTCCGGGTTCGCGCTGCGCGCGCCCCGGAATGACGGGGGCCTCACGACAGCCGCATATCCAACAGCCGCCGGCCCTCATTCCTCAGCAGCTTCTTCACCGCGCTTGAGGCTACGACCTCGCCGTCATTGGCATAGGCCTCGTGGTTCTTCTCGATGTCCTCGAGCCGGTAGAGATAGTTCACCATGATGCCGGCGGATTCGCGCAGACCCTTCGCAGAGAGATCGCCCATCCAGTCGACCCGCTCCAGCCGTGCGCCGTTGCCGAGGTGGAAGCGCGCCACCGAATCGATCAGCCGGCCCTTTGGGGTGCGTGCCTTGAGGAAATAATGCGCCGCGAGCGGCTCCAGCACCGCGCGCAGTTGCGCCGCCAGTTCCGTATTCTCGAACCAGTCGGGCTTTTCGAGGTTTTCCAGCAGCGCCCGGTCCTCGTCGGTCACGGGAACGTCGCCCGCCTCCTTGAGCCACTGCATGAAACCCGGCACCGGCGACAGCGTGACGAAATTTTCCAGCTTCGGCAGTTCGCGCCGCAACTCCTCGACCACCTGCTTGATCAGAAAACTGCCGAAGGAAATGCCGCCGAGGCCGCGTTGGGTGTTGGAGATCGAATAGAACACCGCGGTGCGGGCGCGCTCGATCGCGACCGGCTGGCGGTCCTTGGCAAGCAATGGCGTGATCGCGGCAGGGATGGTCTCGGTCAGCGCCACCTCGACGAAGATCAGCGGCTCGTCGACCAGCGCGGGATGGAAAAACGCGTAGCAGCGCCGGTCGACCGGATCGATGCGGCGGCGCAGGTCGTCCCAGTCGCGGATTTCGTGCACCGCCTCGTAGCGGATGATCTGTTCCAGGATGTTCGCCGGTGTCGACCAATCGATCCTTCGCAGCACGAGAAACCCCCTGTTGAACCAGGACGACAGCAGGTGCGCGACGTCGCGGTCGAGCGCGGCGAGGTCCTTGTGGCCGTTCATGGCGGAAAGCAGATCGGCGCGCATCGACACCAGTTCGCAGGTGCCGCGCGGCGCGCGGTTGAGCCGGCGGATCAGTTCCTGCCGCCGCGGTTCGGAAGCAAAATGCACGTCGCTGGCGTCTTCGTCGGATGGCTGCGCGCGCCAGTTGTCGATCGCCTGCGCCAGTCTCTCGCGGTCCGGACCGAAGTCGCGGGTCAGGGCCGCGAAGAATTCGAGCCGGCCCGCCGCGTCGAGATGATGATAGCGATCGAGCACCTCGCGCGCCATCGCGGTGCCGGAAGCCTCGCCGCGGCCCGACAGCAGCGCCTCGCATAATTCGATCAGGTCGGAGGCGTCCTCGCGCTCGTCGGACGACCCGACGCGGCGAAGCAGGGTGCGGCCGCGTTCGGAAATGGAGGCGAGAAGGTCCGAGAAAAAGGCGTTGCTGCTCATGTCGGGCGGCTCGAATCCAGGTCCGGTCAAATCTTACATGGATTTAAGGCGGCGCGGATCACAATCAAGCGGGCGGACAGCGCAAAAAATCATCATGCAGCGCAGGAATCGTCATGGCCGGGCTTGACCCGGCCATCCATCTCCTTCGAAAGACGCTCCTAATGAAAGAAGGATGGATACGCGGGTCACCCGTCTGCGCTAAAGCTTCGCCGGGTCTTCGGTATTGGTCCGCCGAAGCCCTAGCGAAGGCGGAAGCCCGCGTATGACAAGTGATTATTTCGCCTCGGAAAACTCCGTCGGCGTCTTGCCGGTGACCTGGCGGAAGGCGTGCGAGAATGCCGGCACGCTGGCATAGCCGAGATCGGCGGCGAGCTGCTTGACCGAAACGTTGGCCTCCACCGCCAGCCGTTCGATAGCGGCCGCAATGCGCGCGCGCTGGCACCAGCTCTTGAAGCTCAACTGCGTCTCTGATGAGAACAGCCGCGACAGCGTCCGCGCCGAGGTTCCGACCGCGCGCGCCAGCGTCTCGATCTCGTGCGCCGCGGTGGGATCGCCGAGCACGATGTCGGCCGCGCGCCGGCAGCGCGGCTCATGCGGCAGCGGGATGAAGGTGGCGGAATCCTCGGCGCGGTCGAGTTCCAGCATCACCAGCTTCAGGAGCAGCCGGGTTCGTTCCGCCGCGTTGCCGGCATCGAACAGCGCCAGAATCGCCTGATGCAACAGCGGCGAGACCCGTACCACGAACTCGGCGTCGAGGTCATGGGCGCGCGCCTCGCGGCCGAGCCAGGCCAGATCGAAATACAACGTCCGCATCTGGATATCGGCGAGCACGTCGATCGAATGTTCGAGCAAAGCGGGCACCCAGACCGCGCGGTCCGGCGGCACCAGCCAGCGGCCCTTGGGCGTGGTCACCTGCATGGTGCCGCGCGCCGCATAGACCAGTTGCGACTCGCGATGCATATGGGTGTCGAGCCGGACGCCCTTGCGGTAATGCCGCGCCACCAGATGCACGCCATCGCCAGTGGCGCGCTGGCCCCTCAGGATGGCGGCGATTGGCGTCTCGGCGATACTCATTGGCGGCATCCCGTCAGGACAAGGCCGTATAACCTAGCGCAAAAGGCCTGAGGATTCGACCCAAAGGATTTTGCACATGAACAGCCCCGTCAGGGTGATCGGCTTCGTCAACGCCGCCCATTTCATCGATCATTATTCGATGCTGATCTTTGCCGCCGCCGTGATCGTGATGGGGCCGGCGCTCGGCATGGCCTATTCCGAGCTGTTGCCCTACGCCACGCCCGGCTTCGTCGCCTTCGGCGCGGGCTCGCTGCTGACCGGCTGGCTCGGGGATCGCTGGAGCCGCCGCCACATGATGGTGATTTTCTTCATCGGCATCGGCGCCTCGATGATCGCGGTCGGGCTGGTCGAGAGCCCGCTGCAGCTTGGCGCGGCGTTGCTGTCGATCGGCCTGTTCGCCTCGATCTATCATCCGGTCGGCACCGCCATGATCGTGTCCTATGCCGATCGGCTCGGCCGCGAGATCGGCCTGAACGGCGTCTGGGGCAATCTCGGCGTGGCCTCGTCGGCGCTGGTCACCGGTGTGGTTGGCCAGTATCTGGGCTGGCGTTTTGCCTTCATCATTCCCGGCATCGCCACGGTGCTAGTCGGTGTGGCCTTTGCGCTGACGGTGGTGCATGAGGACCGCACCGGTACCAGGCAGGCTGCGGCGCAAGTGCGCGTAGCGAGAGAGGACATGTGGCGGGTGATCCTGGCGCTCTTGATCGTAGTACTTTCCGCGTCCACTACCTTCAACGCGGTGACAGTAGCGTTGCCAAAGCTGTTCGCCGAGCGATTGGCTGATCTGACAAGGAGTCCGGCGCTGCTCGGCGTGATCGCGGCCTGCGTCTATGTGTTCGGCGCGATGACGCAATACACCATCGGCAAGCTGATCGACCGCCATTCGCTGAAAGCGGTGTCCTTGCCGCTGTCGTTCGTGCTGGCGCCGTTTCTGTATCTGGCGGCGACGCTGTCGAACCTGCCGCTGATCATCGTTTCGATCGGCATCGTGATGGGCGCGTTCGGCCAGGTCACGGTCAACGACGCCATGGTCGGCAAATACACCAGCGAGGAATGGCGCTCGCGCGCCTATGCGGTGCGCTATTTCGTCGGCTTTACGGCGGCGGGCGCCTCGGTCGGCTTGGTGGCGTGGCTGTATCAGCAGGGCGGTTTTGTCACCATGCTGCACGCGTTCGCAGGACTCTGCCTTTTGGTGATCGCCGCGGCGATCATCCTGCCGACCGAAATCAAGGTGCCGGCGGCGGGCGCCAACCCTTGAGCGTCCTCGCCGATCCGGAGCTGGAGACCCTGCTGGAGGGCCTGCATGCGCGAAGCGATGCGCAGGCCGCGGCGCTGCGGGCGTTCGAGGCCCGGCGGGTGGGCGATCCGCCGACCGAGGAAGAGGTCAGGGCGTTCCGCCGCGACAAGCTGGTCGCGCTGGACCGCGACAAGGCGGAATTCTGCCATCAGCTTTGCTGCGCGAGCCACGCACGCCGGATCGTCGAGATCGGCACCTCGTTCGGCGTATCCACGCTCTATCTGGCGGCCGCGGTGCGCAACACTGTTCGCGCCGCCGGCGGCGATGGCAACGTGATCGGCACCGAGTACGAGCCGGCCAAGGCCGCCGCCGCGCGGGCGAATTTCGCGCAGGCCGGCTTGAGCGGCTTCATCGATTTGCGCGAAGGCGATCTGCGCGAAACGCTGAAGCGGATCGACGGCGCGCTGGATTTCGTGCTGGTGGACATCTGGATCGCGATGGCGCGGCCGGCGCTGCAACTGGTCACGCCGCATCTCAAACCGGGCGCGATCGTGATTTGCGACAACACCGCGCGATATCGCAGGGACTACGCCGACTACTTCGCGTTTCTCGACGCATGCGGGTTTCGGACCATGACACTGCCGTTCGAGGGCGGCCTGGAATTCTCCGTGCGCTGAGAACCGCAATTTTACGGAGCCGTTTTCCGGGCACGGAGCATGCACATCCCTTGGGCTTTTACGCGGTAGTGTTTACACTTGACTTGAATCAAGGCACAAATTTACTCGCCGTCGAATCTTTCGTGCCGAGAGGATCAACCGTTCCCATCAAAGGTGACGCTGAGTCGTCCGTCAACTCACAGCCGAGCAGCCATGCCTGATGTCGCAGTCGACCTGTTGCACCGCTTTCCGGTCTTTCGGACTTCCGATGCCGAGGAACTGCGGGAAATAGCATCGACATTGTTCGGGGCGGCCCACATCGATCTGAAAAACGTGGACAGCTTCGAGGCGCGGATAAATCTCGTCCAACTTCAGGAGATTGGTCTGGCCTTTGGTGCAACCAGTTGCGACCTGGCGATGGATCATCGCGCCGCCGACTTCATCCGGTTTCAGATCGCGCTCAAGGCGAGCGGGACGACGTCCGTGGCAGGCATCACGACCGACCTCAACGAGCGCCAGTTTGCGATCACCCCCGCCGATGTTCGTTCGCGGACAGTTTGCGACGCAGGACATGAACGGCTGACGCTCCGCCTCAGCAGTGAAGCCCTGTTGCAAAGATTGACCGCGCTGCTGGGCGCCAAGCCAAAGGGCGAAATCACATTCGAGGCCGCGGTCGCCGCGGAGCAGCCTCACGCCCAAAGCCTGTTTCACCTTATTTATTTCCTGTCGCAGCAACTGGACGCGACGGCGGCCAGATTGCCCGCGGCGGTTTGCCGCGAGCTCGAGCAGGCCGTGCAGATCGCGTTTCTCCACGCCAGCCGCCACCCGTTCAGCCATCTCCTGGAAAGTGAGGAACGCCTGCCGGCGTCCTGGGTGGTGCGGCGGATCGAGGAGTACATCGAAGCCCACTGGCAAGAAGCCATCACGATCGACCGGCTGGCCGCCGAGGCCGGCGTCAGCACGCGCGCCATCTTCAGGGCATTCGAGCGCGCCAGGGGCTATTCGCCGATGGCTTTTGCCAAGGCGGTCCGCCTCAGGCACGCGCGACAAATTTTGACGTCGGGCGATCCCGCCGTGAGCGTGACCGCCGCGGCCTTCAGGAGCAATTTTGCCAGCCCCGGCCGTTTCGCCAAGGAATACCGCGAAGCCTTTGGCGAGCTGCCTTCCGAGACGCTTTTCCGGGCCCGCCAGTAGGCCGGAATATCAGCGTGCCCGGCGCACCAACCGTGACGGGTTTGCGCCGATCCTGACGGCGCACTAGGATTGGTCTGTTTCAGGCTTGGCCGGTTTGCCGATGCCGTGACAACTTACAACGCTTCGCTTGCTAACTTTCGACAAGGCCCGATCATAACGGGCCCGATGGGAGGGTGAATTCCAATGTTCAACCGATTTTTGCCGCGCATTGCCGGCTCCATTCTGGGTGTCTCCGTCATGATGGCTGGGCCGGCGAGCGCGGATCCCTTGAAGGACCAAATCGCGCCGACCGGAAAGCTGCGGGTGGCGATCGCGATCAGCCCGGCTGGCGGCGCGTTCTGGTGCACGAAGAACGAAGCCGGAGGCTATGCCGGTGTACCCGTCGACCTCGGCAAGGAAATGGCGGCGCAGCTCGGCGTGCCGGTCGAATATGTTGCGCACCAGAATTCCGGGCAGATCACCGACGCCGCCTCGAAGGGCACCTGGGACGTCACTTTCCTGCCGAAGGACCCGGAGCGCGAGACCAGGATGTCGTTCGGGCCGATCTATGAGGTTGCGGAAGCGACCTATATCGTCAAGGCGGGTTCAACCGCGACCAACTTCCAGACCCTGGACCAGCCCGGCGTCAAGGTCGCCGCCGTCAATAACACCACCACCATGCGCGGCGCGATCGCGCATCTGAAGAACGCCAGGGTGACGGGCTATCAGACCTATGACGAAATCTTCAACCTGCTCAAGAACGGCGAAATCGACGCCTTCGCGCTGTCGCGCGACCAGCTCAACAAGATGACGCTGAAGATCCCGGGCACGCGGGTGCTGGACGAGACCTTCAAGCAGACCGTGACCGCGGTCGCGGTCCCGCTCAACCACCCGCTGGCGCTGGCCTTCGTCAGCAAGTTCATGACGGACGCCATCACCAACGGCGTGCTGCGCAAGGCTTACGACAGCAACGGATTGAAGGACAATCCGATCCGGACGAAATAGCGGGACGGTATGGCCGCTCTCGGGTTCGAGACGGCGCGACCGACTTCCTTGCTTCCGGGGTGCAGGGGCGCTCACAAAGAAGTGAGGCGGCATGCAAGGCCGGCGTGTCGCCTTCGCGGCCCCTGATTCGTCCTGTGTCCAGAGAAGCCGAAACGGAGATTTGGAATGAACAATCCTCGCTATCGCTGGGTCATTGTGGCGGCCGGCGGCCTGTTGGGCTGTGTTGCCATCGGCGGCATGTTTTCGCTGCCGGTTTTGCTGCAGCCGATCGTACGGGATACCGGCTGGTCGGTCGCCGGCGTTTCCAGCGCCATGACCATCGGCTTCCTTGCAATGGCCTCCGCCAGCATGATCTGGGGGACCTTGTCGGATCGGATCGGGCCGCGCCCGGTGGTGCTGACCGGCTCAATCGTCATCGCGGCAAGCCTGGCGCTGGCGAGCCGTGCGACTTCATTGATCGAGTTTCAGCTCCTGTTCGGCCTCATGGTCGGAGCAGCGACGGCTGCGATCTTCGCGCCGATGATGGCGACCGTCACCGGATGGTTCGACACCCATCGCAGCCTTGCGGTGTCGCTGGTGTCGGCCGGCATGGGGATGGCGCCTTTGACCATGTCGCCGCTGGTGGCCTGGCTCGTCTCCAGCCATGACTGGCGAACCACGATGCAGATCCTTGCTGTCGTGGTCGCGGTCATCATGATTCCGGTCGCGCTGCTGGTGCGGCGCCCGCCGGCGCTCGCAGCCGCTGCCCGTGCATCCGGCGAAGCCGCGCCGCAATCGGAGATGTCGATCTCGCAGGCGGTACGCTCGCCGCAGTTCATCATCCTTCTGGCGACGAATTTCTTCTGCTGCGCCACGCATTCCGGCCCGATCATCCACACCGTGAGCTACGCCATCAGTTGCGGCATTCCGCTGGTCGCCGCGGTGTCGATCTACAGCCTGGAGGGGCTGGCGGGATTGGGCGGCCGCATCGCCTTCGGGCTGCTCGGCGACCGCTTTGGCGCCAAGCGCGTTCTGGTGCTGGGGCTATTGGTCCAGGCGTTCGGTGCGCTGGCCTACGTCTTCGTGCGCGAACTCGCCGCGTTCTATGCGGTCGCCGCGGTATTCGGCTTCATCTATGCCGGCGTCATGCCGCTTTATTCGGTGCTGGCGCGGGAAAATTTCCCGCTGAAGATCATGGGCACCGTGATCGGCGGTACCGCGATGGCGGGCAGTCTCGGCATGGCCCTGGGACCTGTCGCCGGCGGCCTGATCTACGATACCTTCGCGAGCTACGCGTGGCTCTATATCGGCGCGTGGGGCATGGGCCTCGGTGCGTTCCTGATGGCCATGTGCTTCCGGCCGTTTCCAAAAACGCTGATAGCGCCGGTGCCGGCGTGATCGCTACCCCACTCAAGGAGACTCCGATGGCAGAGCA
>DATNMT010000154.1:0-2895 GCA_035602495.1 Bradyrhizobium sp. | reverse complement strand
CAGCCAGACCAGCGAAGACGGCATTACGCCGGCGCCAAAGGATTTCAGCGAAGTGTCGCCGGAATCGATCGCGGTCAAGGTGAAGCTCGATGCGGCGCAGGATTTCCTCAAAAGTCTGAAGGGGCAGCAGCTCGAGGTTGCGCTCACCAGCCTCACCGTCAGCTGCGACGCGCTGCGCGCCGGCGAACAGACCCTCAGCATCGCTGCAGATCCGGATCGCGCCGCGGCGCTGATTGCCAAGTTCAAGTCGCAGCCCGGCGTGGTCGCCGCCGGCTGGACCAGCGGCATCGTCGACATGGATCGCGCCATCCGGTTTGCGGCCGCCGACTGGCGCGACGGCGACAAGGTGAACCGCGACAAGCTCGCCACGGCGATCTCAGGCGTGCTGACCAGGACGCTTGTCGCGAAACCGGCGACGTCGGCATGGAACGCCAATACCGGCACACTGAAGCTGACGTTCAAGCGGCCGAGCAAGCTCTATCCCGCGCTGGATCTCACCGAGACGATCGAGATCTCTGCCCTGGTCGCCGCGGACAAGCCCGGCGCCACCGACCGGCTGATGCTGTGGATCGGCAATCCCGTGATTTCGACGGCGGACGAATCCTCGAGCCCAAAACTCAACCTGTCCGACGAGACCTCGACTGACGAGGAAGGCGACCAGAAGGACGACAACGGCTCGGTCGACGCGCTGGCGAAGGAATTCAAGGGCCAGCGCTGGGATTCCGAAAAGTCGGTCTGGAAGTAAGCAAAGCGTTTTCGACCGAAATGGGCTTTCGGTTCGCGCGAAGAAAACGCGTCAATAAAGCTAGGCAACGATTTGGGTGAGCAGAGGCACCTCAGTTGGTATCGAGCCGGAACCGCAACGTCCTGGATCCGATGAAAGTGACAAAATCGCCCTGCCGCTTCCACGTCGCAGCCTCGCTCAGCGCCGCCATCAGGTCGTCGTCGGCCTGCGCCGGCGCCGGCGGACAGGCGCGATCTTCCAGCGGTCCGGGTACGAAGATCACGGTATTGCCGGCCACCGAGAACTGGCCCTTGCCGCCCTTGCACCACAGTTCCAGCACCGCCTCGCCATTGTCGCCGATCTCGAGATTGGGCAACCGCTTCGACCCGGGCTGACGCGCCACGTCGAGCGTCATCGTCATCCCGAACGGAAACTCGGCATCGGCGCGGGCGGGGCCGGCATTCGAGGCGGCCGCGAGCAAGATCGACGCAATGGCAGCCCGCCGAAAAAAATTCGCAAATGAAATCATGCAACCCCCGAACTGTCCTGGCGCGCCGTTCTAGTCGACGAAAATGACATTGAACAGACGGTCGCTTGGCTCCGACAGGCAAATCCCCGCGAGACGATGGCTCGCGGGGATTTTCGTCAGGCGCCGCCGATCCCTATTTCAGGACCATGGCCGTGAACGGATAGACATAGGCCTGCAGCATCACGAGAATGCCGACCAGGCACGCCAGCGCGATCGAGTGCTTGAACACGAAGCGCAGGATGGTGCCTTCGTGGCCGTACCAGTTGGTCGCGGTAGAGGCGACGACGATGGACTGGGCGTCGATCATCTTGCCCATCACACCGCCCGAGGAGTTGGCGGCGCCCATCAGCACCGACGACAGGCCGAGTTGTTCCGAGGTGATCTTCTGCAGATTGCCGAACAGGATGTTCGACGCCGTATCCGATCCGGTCAGCGCCACGCCCAGCCAGCCGAGCAAGGTGCCGAAGAACGGATAGAGCACGCCGGTGGCGGCAAACGCCAGGCCGAGCGTGGCATCGACGCCCGACAGCCGCGTCAGCGTGCCGATCGCCAACATCGCCGAGATCGTGATCAGCGAGATCGCGCACAGTTTGATGGTGCGGCCGTATTCGGAGATCATCCTTGCCGGCGAAAAGCCCGACAGGAAACCGGCGACGATCGCCGCGAGCAACATGCCGGTTCCGGTGAACGACAGATAGGTGAAGCCGAACACCGCTCCCTGCGGGGTCGGCTTTGCCGATACCGGCGGCACCGTGTTGATCATGTTGTGCAGGTCGGGAACCGGATAATTCCAGACAAAGATCGAATTAGCCCAGTTCTTGAATGCCCCATTGCCCCAGATCAACATCACGATGCAGACGATGATCCACGGCAACAGCGCGCTCCAGAGCTCGCTCTGCGTCAGCGGCGTCTTGTCGATCGGCTTGGCCGCCGCCATGGTGGAGGCCGATTCATCGGTGCCGCGCAGCGCCGGCGACAGCCAGAGCTGTTTCGGTTGCCAGACCTTGAGGAACAGGATCAGGCAGCCCATCGAGATCAGGGAAGCGCCGATATCGACGATCCAGGGGTTGATGTAGTTCGAGATCACGAATTGCGGGATCGCGAACGACACGCCGGTGACGAGAATCGCCGGCCAGATGTCCTTCATGCCCTTCCAGCCGGCGAACGCCCATACCACCCAGAACGGCACGATCAGCGAGAACACCGGCAACTGGCGTCCAACCATGGCGCCGAGGATATAGGGATCGAGACCGGTCACTGAGGCCAGCCCCTGGATCGGCGTGCCCAGCGCACCGTAGGCGACAGGTGCGGTATTGGCGATCAGCGACAGACCCGATGCGGCAAGCGGCGAGAAACCGAGACCGATCAGCACCGCGCCGGTGACGGCAACCGGCGTGCCGAAGCCCGAGGCACCCTCGAAGAACGCACCGAACGAGAATGCGATCAGCAGCAATTGCAGGCGCCGGTCTTCGGTGACGCCGCCGACCGCGCGTTTCAGCAGTTCGAACTTTCCGGTCGCCACCGTGATCTGGTAGAGGAAGATGACGTTGAGCACGATCCAGCCGATCGGGAAGAACCCGGCGACGACGCCGAGCAAGGTGGCGCGGATCGACATGCCGGCCGGCATGGTGAAGATGAAAAT
>DATNMT010000153.1:0-4991 GCA_035602495.1 Bradyrhizobium sp. | reverse complement strand
GCAATCCGTCCGCAGCCCAAGGCCAGTTCGGCAACCTGATCTTCGGCTTCGCCGTGACCGAAGCGCTCGGCATCTTCTCGCTGCTGATCGCGCTGCTGCTGCTGTTCGTTCCGCTCTGAGCTGCACCCTTTCGCACCGCCTACGGGCGGCGCGCATGACAGCAACAGGAGAAGCCGGTGGCTGAAAGTCATGGCACCCCAAAGGGCCAGAAAACCAGCGCCCATACCGAAGCCGAAGGCGGCCACGTCGGAGGATTTCCTCCGTTCGAGTCGACCACCTTCGCTTCGCAACTGGTGTCGCTGCTGATCGCGTTCGTAGCACTCTATCTGATCGTCTCGCGCATCGCGTTGCCGCGTGTCGGCAGCGTGCTCGACGCGCGCCAGAACGCGATCGAGGGCGATCTGGCCGAGGCGCAGAAGCTGAAAGACGCCTCCGACGACGCGTTGAAGGCCTATGAAAGCGAACTGGCCGCGGCGCGCTCGCGTGCCCAGGCGATCGGCGCCGAGACCCGCGAAAAGCTGAACGCGGCCTCCGAAGCCGAGCGCAAGACGCTGGAACAGCGGCTTGCGGTCAAGCTCGCCGAGGCGGAGAAGACCATCGCCTCGACGCGCCAGGCCGCGATGAGCAACGTCCGCGGCATCGCCGCGGAAGCGGCCGCCGCGATCGTGCAGCGGCTCACCGGCGTGCTGCCCGACGGCAGCGCGGTGAACAGCGCCGTCGATGCGTCTTTGAAGGGATAGCTCGATGTTCACCGAACCGGAAACCTGGGTCGCGGTCGCCTTCGTCATCCTGATGGGCGTGTTCATCTACCTCGGTATTCCCCGCACGGTGCTGAAGGCGCTCGATAACCGCAGCGCCCGCATCAAGGCCGAGCTCGACGAGGCGCGCCGCCTCAAGGATGAGGCCGCCAAGCTGCTTGCCGAATACAAGGCCCGGCAGGCCAGCGCCGAACGCGAGGCGCAGGACATCATCGCTTCCGCCAGGGCCGAAGCCGAGCGCATCGCGGCCGAGGCCAGGACCAAGATGGAAGATTTCGTCGCCCGGCGCACCAAGACCGCCGAGAGCAAGATCGCGCTGGCCGAAGCCCAGGCGCTGGCCGATGTCCGCGCGGCGGCGGCCGACGCCGCGGTGACGGCGGCGTCCACCATCCTGTCGCAATCGGTGAAGGGACCGGTCGCCGACGACCTCCTGGCCAAGGGCATTGCCGAAGTCCGCAAAAAGCTGAACTGACGTATTTCAATTCCTGAAAGGCGAAAGCCGGCACGAGACGCCGGCTTTTTTGTGCGGTGACGACGGCAACATCATTTCTTCTTCCGCGCCGGCTTGGCCGGCCGCTCGGGCGTCAGCGCCTGCGGGTCGAAGCCGATATAGAAGATGTAGCTGTCCCCGGTCGCTCCCGGCGGCACCGGATAGACCATGTCCTCGGCCACCATGCTGAACGGCACGCTGCCTTCCTCGCTCATCGACACCGTGGTGCGGTAGACCTTGGTGGCAATCGTCTTCTCCTGCACCCCGCCCTGCACCACGGCCACGCGCAGCGGGATCTCGACCGCCTGCGGCGTCCCGGCCGGGCCGGCGATGATGCGGCCGAGTATGCCGATCCGCGCGGTGATCTGGTCGCCGGTCTGCCGGCAGTCGCGCGCGGTGCGGGTGATGGTCGCCTGAAAGCGCAGATCGTTGCCGACCGGCTGCTTGCCGGGTGCGGCCACCGCATAGGTCGAGGCGCCGGCGCGAATGCTCACCGGCGGGCAGCTCAATTCATTGTCCACCGGTTGCGGCGCCGCCTCGCCGACGGCCTGGGATTTCGAGCCGAACAGCTGGCTGAACCTGGAACCGATCGAGGGGCTGGAATCGGCATCGGAGGACGACGAGGCGCCGAACAGGCTGCCGCCGCCGCACCCCGACAGCAGCGCGCCAGCCACGGCAAGCGCCAGCGCCATGCGCAGACGTGCCGCCCGACCGGCGCCCGCGCTGCGCATCATCAGCCTGTTACGCTTCATCCGGAATTCCCCAAGAGGTCCCTCGCTCGCCAAAACGGGCGCGCGGCCGGCGGGTTATAACAGCGCAATGGCGGCGAACCCAAGGCGGGTGTCATAATCCTGCAAAACAGGGTTAGCCGCGAAAATCCTCATGCAACAGTCCAAACAGCAGATGGTCCTGCCAGACGCCGTTGATGCAAAGATAGCGCCGCGCCAGCCCCTCGCGGGTAAAGCCGCATTTCTCCAGCACCCGGATCGACGGCGCGTTGGAGGGGATGCAGGCGGCCTCGATGCGGTGCAGATTGAGTTCGCCGAACAGCGTCGGCAGCAGCACCCGCAGCGCCGTCGTCATATGGCCACGATGCGCATGGGGCTCCCCGACCCAGTAGCCGATGGTGCCGGCCTGGACGATGCCGCGGCGCACATTGGCAAGCGTGATGCCGCCGATCATGGCGCCGTCGATTTCCCGGAACACGATGAACGGATAGGACCGGTCGGCGGCGATGTCCTCTGCGTAGCGGCGCAGCCGCCGCCGGAAGCCGGAACGGGTCAGATCGTCGGACGGCCAGATCGGCTCCCATGGCGTCAGATATTCGCGGCTGTATTCGCGCAGATGCGCCCATTGCAGGAAATCGGACATCTGCGGCGCGCGCAGCAACAAGCCATGCCCGCGCGGGGCGAGCGCGGCCGGTCCGCTCGATGGAAGCCGAAACAGGGCCATATCAGGTACTCCCCGTAAACCGTTCGAACGCGCCGGCAGCCGTCAATGCAGCAGCGTCTTCGCCCTCGACCGGGTCAATCCTTCTGCAAAAGACACCGCCGTGTCCAGACCTCTTCCGCTGCCGAGCGCCACGACCGCCGGCCGGCTGCGCGACAACAGCCCGCGGGCGGCATTGCGCGTTGATTCGACGCTGACGGCGTCGATTCTGGCCACCAGTTCTTCCACCGTCAACGGGCGGCCATAGGCCAGCACGTGGCGCGCCAGCTGCTCGGCGCGCGAACTGCAGCTTTCCAGCGCCATCAGAAGCCCCGCCTTCATCTGCGCCTTGGCGCGCGCGATCTCGGCTTCGGTCAGCGTCTCCACCGCGTCGTTGATGACGTCGACGATCACCTCCATCATCTCGGGCGCGTCGCCGGGATCGGTGCCGGTATAGAGCCCGAAAAAGCCGGTGTCGGTATAGGGCGCATGGAAGGTGTAGATCGAGTAGCACAGCCCGCGCTTCTCGCGCACTTCCTGGAACAGCCGCGACGACATCCCGCCGCCGAGCGTGTTGGTGAAGACCTGCAAGGAGAACAGCGACAAATCGGTCTGCGGCACGCCCTCCAGCGCCAGGGTCAGATGCGCCTGCTCGAGCTCGCGATGCACCACGCGGGAGCCGCCCTTGCCGAACATCGCCGGTTGCGGTTTCGGCGCCGGCGCGCCGTCGAAGCTGGAAAACTTTTGCGCGACTTCCTCGACCACCCGCTTGTGATCGACGGAGCCTGCCGCCGACACCACCATGTCGGGTCCGCGATAATGGGTCGCCAGATAACCGCGCAGCGTATCGCGGTTAAAGCCCTTCAGCGTCTTCGCGGTACCCAAGAGCGACCGTCCCATCGGCTGATCCGGGTAGCACAGCTCGTTGAGATGCTCGAACACCACGTCGTCGGGCGTGTCCTGCGCCGCCCCGATCTCCTGCACGATGACGCCCTTTTCGCGCTCCAGTTCGTCCGGCACGAACGAGGGATTGGCGAGAATGTCCGACAGCACGTCGAGCGCCAGCGGCACGTCGGCCTTCATCACCCGCGCATAATAGGCGGTAGTCTCGGTCGAGGTGCCGGCGTTGAGATCGCCGCCGACCGCCTCGATCTCCTCGACGATCTCGCGCGAGCTGCGCCGCGTGGTGCCCTTGAACGCCATGTGTTCCAGGAGATGCGAGATGCCATGCTCGTTCGGCTTTTCGTCGCGGCCGCCGACGCCGGCCCACACCCCGAGCGCCGCGGTCTCCAGATGCGGCATGGTGTCGGTGATCACCGTCAGGCCGGAGGGAAGCTTTGTGACGTTGACGCTCATCCGGCGACTCCCTGCTTCGCGGCGCGGCTGACCGAACGCACGAACCGTTCAACTTCGACCTGATCGTTGTTCATGACTTTGATGTGCTCTGCTTTTGTCAGCAGCCCTTCGAGCCAGGCCGGCAGGCCCGGCCGCACGCCGCAGGCGGCTTCCACCGCATCGGGGAATTTCGCGGCATGCGCGGTCGACAGCACGATGTTGGGGATCTTCGAATCCGACGTGTCGCGGTCGGCCACCGCGAGCGCCACCGCGGTATGCGGATCGACGAGATCGCCGGCCTCGCGCCAGGCGGCGCGGATGGCGGCACAGGTCTCGGTCTCGTCCGCCCGTCCGGCGTCGAACTCTTCCCGGATCGCCGCCAGCGTCGAATCGGGCAGCACGAAGCGCGAGGACTGTTTCAGGGATGCCATCAGGCGGCGAACAGTGCCGGCGTCGCGGCGGCTCGCCTCGAACAACAGCCGCTCGAAATTGGAGGAGACCTGGATGTCCATCGAGGGCGAGGCGGTGGCGTGCACCTCGCGCACTTCATAGATGCCGGTTTTCAGGGTGCGCGGCAGGATGTCGTTGACATTGGCGGCGATCCGCAAGGATCGGACCGGCAGCCCCATCCGCTTGGCGACGTAGCCGGCAAAAATGTCGCCGAAATTTCCGGTCGGCACCGTGAAGTGCACGGTGCGCGCCGGGGCGCCGAGCGCGACCGCTGACGTGAAGTAATACACCGCCTGGGCCACGATCCGCGCCCAGTTGATGGAGTTGACGCCCGACAGCGAAACCTCGTCGCGAAAGCCGTGATGATTGAACAGTCCCTTCACGATCGCCTGGCAATCGTCGAAGGTGCCTTCGATGGCAAGCGCGTGGACGTTGGACGCGCCGGACGTGGTCATCATCCGCCGCTGCACGTCGGAGATGCGGCCGTGCGGGAACAGCACGATCAGATCGACATTGTCGAGACCGGCGAA
>DATNMT010000152.1:0-9893 GCA_035602495.1 Bradyrhizobium sp. | reverse complement strand
CGACGATCCGCAGATCGGGGTAGATGCCCTGGACGTTGGCGACCGCGGCGGCGTTTTCCACTTCGTCGGCGCCGAACATGTAGAATGACAGCCGCGCCGCCTGCGCCTTTCGGGCGACGACATGGAACAGGTCGGTGGTTGCAACGCGTTCCGGCAGCGGCAGCGCCGATTTCAGGCGCGATACGGTGACCAGCGGCTGGCCGTCGGCATTGATGAGGTCGGCGGCGCGGAGCAGCCGCCCGGTCAACGGTTCGGTCGAGCAGCGCGCCAGCACCTCGCCATTGGCCGACGTCAGATAGAGCGGACGGCCGACCCGGCGTTTTGGAAACACCGCGCCGATCATGAAGTCCGCGGTCTGCTCGATATCGAGCACGGCAAGCCGCAGCCCGCCCAGCGTAATCCTCGGGATGCCGGCTGTCGCGGCCCTGCCGACCGGATTTGCGCGGCGCTCAAGCATATTGTCTGTCCCGCTGGCGGTTGACGGAAGAGGGCTTGAGCTCGTCGATCACGACGCCGATCAACTTGCGCTCGGTCTCGCCGAGGCTGGCGATGATGCCTTCCATGCAGTCGTTGATGTCGAGATCGACCGGAAGGATAGCGACCAGGCCGTCGGCCGTATCGAGCAGCCTGCGGTCGGCGGCAGTCCAGGGCATCGCCGGCCCGTCGAGGATCACAAGGTCGTAGCCACCGGCCGAGCGGGCCTGCGCGATCGCCTTGCGGACCGCGTCGCTCGTCCTGAGGTTGGCGCCCTTGACGGCTTGCAGGATCGAGATTCCGTTTGCGGTCTGGATCGCGCGCGCAGCCTTGGTGCCGATGCTGAGCCAGCCGAGGCGGCTGGTCTCGGTCCTGCCGGGCCGGTCGATCTGGTCCGAAAGCGCGTGGCCGGCGTGATCGGCATCGATCATCAGCACTCGCGCCCCGTCGCGCGCGGCCGCCAGCGCGACATTCAGCGCGGCGATGCTGCGGTCCGTGCCGGGGCCGGCGCCGATCACGGCCAGAACCGGTAGCGCGTTGGTAGCCGAGTGCTTCGCCAGGGTCGCGCGCAGCTCGCGCATGGCGTTCAGGAAGCCCATCTGCGGGACGCCGGCGCGCAACGTCGGCCAGCCCAATTTCGTGACGTCCAGAGTCCCGCCGACGGCGAGGATACCACCGAGCGTTCGCACCACGTCGGATTCCTCCAGACGTGCGATCAACGGCTTTTCGACCGGTGCGACCACCGCCTGTCGCGGCGGCCGATCTGCGGCCGGCTGCTTCGCCAGCGCCGCCGGCTCGTTGTTTTCGGAGCCTGCCGGCTGCGGTTCGCCTGTCTCCAGTGAGAGCCGAGCGGCTGCGACAACCCAGCCGGACGCGGCGAGGGCGCCGAACATGAAGCCGATCATCGCCAGCAGGCTCATCGCCGGCGGGAAGATGCGCCGCTGCGGCACGGTGGCTTCGCCGATGATGCGCGCGCTCGACGTGTTGAGGGTTTCCTGTTCCTCGGTTTCGCGCGAGCGCTTGAGGAAGGATTGATAGACGTCGCGGTTGGCGTCGACGTCGCGCTCGAGTTCGCGCAGCCGCACCGAAGCCTGGCTGAGCTGGACGCTCTGACGCTTCTGCGCCTCCAGCGCCTTGTTGAGCGAGGCCTCGTAGTCGCGGGCGCGGGTCAGGTCGTTTTTCGCCGACTGCGCGAAGCGTTCGACCTCTTCATTGATGGTGCGGCGCAGGTCGTCGACCTGCTTCGCCATCTGGCGCAGCGAGGGATGCAGCGGTCCCAATTCGCCGGTCATCTCCGCGTAGCGCTTGCGGGTCTCGGCATATTGCGCGCGCAGATTGGCGATGGTCGGGGACTGCAGCGCCTCCGGAATGGCGCCGGCATCGGTCGCGGCGCGGCGGCTGGATTCGATCTGGTCGTACTTGGCCTGCGCGTCGAGCGTCAACGCGCGCGCCTGGGCGAGCCGCTGGCTGCTCGCCGAAAGCTGCTGGTCGCTGATCAGCGTGTCCTGGGTGCCGACGAAATTGTTCTGCGCCTTGTAGGTGGCAAGCGCATTTTCGGCGTTGCGAAGCCGCTCCTGCAACTCCTTGAGCCGGCTCGACAGATCGATCGTCGCCCGCCGCGCCGCCGTGGACTGCGACTTCTTCGACTCCGCGAGATAGGCGTTGGACAGCGCATTGGCCAGCATCGCCGCCTTTGCCGGGTCATGCGACCAGACCTCGACATCGACGATGAAGCTCTTGTCGGTCTTTTTGACGTTGATGTGGCGGCCCAGGACATCCAGCGCCGCCATCTGGCCGGCCTTGGATTCGCCGTTCGGGTGCAGCTCCAGTCCGAACAGGCCGAGCAGCGATGCCAAAATGCCCTTCGAATCGCCGCCGAATTCCGGGTCGCGGTCGAGATGGGTATCCTGGATCGCCTGCAGCAGCACGCTGTTCGAGGTGATCAGGCGCGCCTGGCTTTCGACCACCATGGCGAGGCCCGAAAGATCCTGGGTACGCGGGGTAAGTTCGCGATCGACCAGTTGCAGTTCACGGGGATCGACATAAAGCTGGGCGGTGGCGGCATATCTCGGCGCCAGACTCTTGCCGATCGCAACCGCGGCACAGGCGCAGATCAGCGCCGCCATCGCGATCGCGACCCGCCGCTGCCACAGCAGGCGGACCAGCTCCAGCACGCTGAAGCCCACAGAGCTCCGCGACGGCGCCTTCCGGTCGTCAGGCCCGGCCTGATTTATCGGTTGATCATAGCTCAGCATCGGCCCCAGCTTCCATTCGAACCGCCGCACGCATCGGCTGAGGGGTCACTCTTCGGGTTACGCCACGCGCGCCGTCTCGGCGCCGAACCAACGCAACAGGAAAAATTAACCATACTCATTGAGGGACTATTCACCGAAATGGCAAAAAAAGCGTTTAAGTATCTGCGCCTGGCGCCGCTTCCGCGCTGCTCAAACCTGGTATCTGCCGGGGTCCGCGCCGATTCACGGCCAAAGGAAATTAACCTTTTGTTATGGCTTTGCGCCGGGCGCGGTACGTGGCGATGGCGGGCGACGCGCAAAAGCATCATCAGCCGATGGCTGACGGACGGTTTGGGCATGGGCCGCATCGCGTTCATCGCTCAGAGCTTTCGCAGGATCACGTGGTAGTCGCCGCGCCGCACGTCGGCCTTTCCGGCAACGAGAAAATTCATCACGGCCGCGGCGGCATCGATCAGGGCGGCAAACGCCGGCATGCGCCCCCGCATTTCCGGATAGCGCGGGCTCTCGTATTCCCTCCGGTAGATCATCTCGAGACCGTGGCGCTTCGCGAAGGTTTCCAGATTCGAAAGCCTGACCAGAGGGTGAAACACGGTCGGGAAAGGCGGATGGCCGGGCTCGCCGGCTTGTTCCCGGCCGCGGATATGGCGGTAGAACCAGACGTGGAACCAATGCGGCGTGTATTTGGTGACGACGCCGGAGAGCGAGTTCGGGTTAGGCGCGCCGATCAGCATCAGGCCGCCTCGCTTCAGCGATTCGCAGAAGCGCTCCAGCGCCGCCTCGACATCGCTGAGATGCTCGATGACGTTGTAGCAAATCACGAGGTCGAAGCTGGCGGGCGGGAACCGGTAGATCTGGACGTCGCCGAGGATCGCCTGTTGCGCATAGTCGTTGTTGCGGATCTGGGTCTCGTCGATATCGACGACAGTGACGTGGGCGCGACGCAGCACGTCGAGCGGCAGAAAACTGGTCGAGCCGCCGCCGGCTTCGTAGATCGCAAGCCCGGTCGGCGGCAGCCTCCGGCCGAGCAGGCTGTGAACGCTGAGCAGGCTTTCGCGCGCCTCACCGGGCGGCAAGTCGAGCAGCGCTTGCGGATGCTCGGCCGACGTGCCGCCTGCCGTCCGCGCGCGGGCATCCGCCGTCACATCGGCGGGCAACGCGCGGGCGAGATCGATCGTAACTTTCTTGTTCACGGCTCTCATCCGATGCTGATGTTTGCAAGTTTGGTTCTGAAAAGCGTCAGACCGAGTTTCAGGCGCCGGCGGGTCCGCGAGATGTCCAGCAGCCAGCACATCGCCACGTAGCTGGCCAATCCGGCGCCAACCAAAGCCACGCATGCGGTCAGGTCGGAGACATGCAGGCTTCTGTCGAGGGTTGCGACGACCAGCGCCATGATCAAGCCGGCGATCACCGTCAATGCCAGCCGGCCAGGCGGCATTGGAACCGGAAACGCCCAGCGGCTGAGGATCAGCGCGCAAATAAAGCCAATGACGTCGGCGCCGAGCCGGGCCCAGGCCGCGCCGATGGTGCCGTGGTGGCTGACCAGAACGTAGGACAGGATCACATTGGCCGCGATGATCGAGGCCGTATTGATCAGATAGAGCGAATTGCGTCCCGACAGCAAAAAGCTCGCATGCAGGTATTGCTGGGTCAGGACCTGGAAGATCACGGCGACCGCCACGATCGGCATCGCCTGCGCGGCGACCTCGCGGAAATCGGCCCCGAGCACGACATTGGCGACGTGCGATGAAATCACGGCAAAACCCAGGCAGGCCGGCAGCGTGATGCTGAGCAGCAGTTCGACGCATTCGGCGAGATGCGATCGCACCGCCGCGTTGCCCTGGCTGGCGTGAATTTGCACGGCGAGCGGAAAGAACGCCGCGGCAGCGCTCATCGCCGGCATCATCAGGGTCTGCCGGACCAGGTCGAGGCCCGCGACATATTTTCCGGCATCCGCGGCGCCGACGAGATTGGCGATCATGAACCGGTCGGTGACGCTGGAGACAGCGAGCAAGGTCAGTGACAGCGTCAGCGGCAATCCCTGCCGCGCCACTGCCAGAAGACCTGCACCGTCGAATTTGAAGACTGTTCCCCGCCAGGCGGCGCGCGACTGGACGAACACGGCGAGCAAATAGCCCAGCGTCGACGAAAGCAGCAGCAGGAACCCGGTCGGACTGAGGAGGGCGACGACAACGCCCAGGCACAGCACCGAAGCCGCGCGAACCAGCGTAGCCTTCATGACCGTGAGCGCCATCAACCGCGCGCGGACCAGATCCTGGGTCAGTTCGAACAGGCCGATCGCGACCGACAGCACCACCGCGGCCAATGCCGCCGATGGATCGAGACCGACCAGGCGTCCCAATCCGTAGGCGATCGGCGCGGCCAGGCAGCCAACGAGATATCCCGAGATCACCAGACCGCGCACGTCGGTGCCGTCGTCTCTTGCATGCCGGCTCAGGATAAGATTGCGGAACCAGCCGGCGAGGAACACGCTGATGACCGATGCAAAGCCAAGGCCGAGCAGGTAGGTGCCGTAATCATGCGGCGAGAACAGCCGTGTGAAGACGAACACGCTCAACAGCCCCAGCAACGCCGAGAGGATATTGGCGGTCAGATTGACGCTGGCCTGTCCGATCAGCATGCGGCAGCGAGCCCCGCAGCCTGGTTGGGGAGGGCGAGGGGCGCCGCCGCGGCGGCGTCTTGCTCGATCGCGGCGCGGATGATCTCCACCGGCGTGCCGGAGAACGACGCCACCGAGAACGCGACGTCGTCGGAATCGGCTCGGCGCAGCAGCTGGTTCAATTCGCCCTGGTTGAGTTTCGGCCGATCCCAGTAGCTGACGCACGGCGTGCGCGAGGTCAGGGTGTGCCTGCCGGAGAGCCCCGCGTCGCTCTGCACCAAATACCCGTACAGCATGTATTCCGAGAAACCGTGGGTCCGGCACAGCGCTTCGACCCAGTCGAGGCCGGTGACGGTCTCGATCCGCGAGGCCATCGCCCGCGTCGTCTGCTGGTCCCAGAAAATGATGTGACCGATGAAGTCGGAGGCCGGAAGCGGCGGCGTCGGCAAGCCAAGCAGCCGGTGAGATGTCTCAACCCAGTGGGCGTGGCGAACGAGGCTCGATGTAATTCCGTCCGGCAAATTGAAAAGCGGAATCGGGTTCGGATATTCGAAGCGCGACAGGTCGAAATTCCTGAAGAACACGACGTCGGAATCCAGGATGCAGAACCGCTGGTGAGGCAGCGAGATGGTCGCGGCAATCTTCAGGAACTGCTGGACATGCCAGCCGCTGACCGGCCTGGTTCGAAACGACCACCAATATTGCCGCCGCTTGCGCTGCACGAAGCGAGGCAGCGGCCGCAACCAGTCGGGAAGGAATTGGGAGGCCGCAAGCACGGTTCTGCGCTCGCTCTCGAAGCGGGAAAACAGCGGCAGATCGCTGTCCGGGACCAGCAGATAATGTTTCGAGAAGCCGCCGACGTGACGGTCGACGCTTTCGCAGAGCAGCGTGCACAGCTCCAGATCGCGTCCGTAGGTCGGGGTCAACAGCGCCACGGGCCTGGTTGCGTGATTCTCTTTAGGCAGCGACATTCGAAGCCAGATTTCTGTCGGCATGATTGATCGACGAAGAGATAGCAAGATCGGTGCCGGAACGGTCCGCAACCTCAACCAGTGGTTAATTCGCAGCAGCAGTAACCATTACGAACCTTCGCGCGCGCGTGTTCGCGCGGGCGAGGTGCGAAGCCCGGTGATTTCGGCACACCACGGCTGTCCGCGCTGTCCGCATTTGCGACAGTTCGGCGACCACGGCCGCACGGGGGGCCGCATTAACTCTGACAGGCGCCGGCAGGATCGATGCAGTCTCTGCTGCCGCGAGGAACTTCCTTCGGCGCGCACGGTAACCATCCTTAACGTTCTCGCGAACGAGGCATCGCCCTGGACCGGATATTGCACCAGGCTGCCACGGATCGCCAATTTCCGCGGCGAGGAGCGTTGACGCATGACGAGATGTCGCATTTCCTGCCGGATTTTCCCGCGGATCGCGCGAGGCGGGCCGAGCCTGTCCTTTTCGGCACAGCCGGACTGTCCGCAGTGTCCGCTTTTGCAACGGCGCCAGCACGATCTCGCGCGCCGGCCGGACGGTCAATTCCGTCACGCCCTTCAGGCGATGCGCTTCATTGCGCTCCCGATGAGGCCTGAATCGTGAAGTATCGCGCCGACATCGACGGCCTGCGCGCGTTCGCCGTCATTCCGGTGGTGTTCTACCACGTCGGCATTCCCGGCTTTTCGGGCGGCTTTATCGGCGTGGACGTCTTCTTTGTCATTTCCGGCTACCTGATCTGCGGCATGATCGATGACGATATTCGCAAAGGATCGTTCTCGCTTGCGAATTTCTACAAGCGCCGGGTCTTGCGGATCCTGCCGGCGCTGTTCGTGATGTTCCTGGTCACAAGCATTCTCGCCTATCGCTACTGCCTGCCGGTCGAGCTGGAAGACTACGCCAGGAGTCTCGCAAGCGCGGTCGGTTCGATCTCGAACCTCTATTTCGCAGGCACCGCGGGTTATTTCGATGCCCCGGCTGAAACAAAGCCTCTGCTGCATACATGGTCGCTTGGCGTGGAGGAGCAGTTCTATCTGATCACCCCCTTGTTGATGATGACCGCCTATCGCGTTCTGCCGAAGCGCGTAAAGCTGCTGTTTGCGATCGTCACCGCGGTTTCGCTCGCGGCAGCGTTCGCGGTCAGTTATCGCAACACCGCCTTTATGTTTTACCTCACGCCGTTTCGGGCATGGGAACTCACGCTCGGCGCGCTGCTGTCGATCCGGTTCTTTCCGGCGCCGCGATCGGAATTCGGCAGGAATGCATGCGGCGTGATCGGCATGCTGTTGCTGTTCGGCGTGATATTTTTTGGATCGTCGTCGATGCCGCTGCTGTTGATGACCTCGCTCGCCGCCATCGGCGCTGCGCTGCTTATCGCCGCCAGCGAGCGCGGGACTTCGACAATCGGAAGATGGCTGTCGTTCCGGCCGATCGTTTTCATCGGCCTGATATCCTACTCGCTCTATTTATGGCATTGGCCGCTGATTGTTTTTCAGCGTACGGATGGACTGCTTGTTCCGGGCTCCTCCGGCGTGGTCGCGAAACTGGCGCTGGTCGCGACCTCGATCGGCGTCGCCTGCCTGTCGTGGAAATTCATCGAACTGCCCTTCCGATCGAAGGCCAGGGATACTTCAAGAGCCGTCGTTTTCGGCGTCGCTTCGACCGCGATGGCTTCGGTCGTTGCGCTTTGCGGCCTGGTATTGATCGGCAGCGGGGCGTCGTTCCGCTTTCCGGAGCGCGTGGTGGCGATCGCCGCCTACCTCGCCTACGATCCTGCCGAGCCATTCCGGTCCGGCCAATGTTATCTGGCGACCAACCGTCAGCATCTCGACGTCCAGACATGCATGCGACTGGACCCAAAGCGGCCGAACTATTTGCTGGTGGGCGACAGCCACGCCGCGCATCTCTGGTTCGGCCTGGCGGCCGCCATGCCGCAGGTGAATATCATGCAGGCGACCGCGAGCGGCTGCCGCCCGTCCGCCGAACCGATCGCGTTGCTCGATACAAGGGCCTGTCCGAGGCTGATGCAGTTCGTCTTCAACGAGTTTCTCCTCAACAACAGGGTCGACAGGATCCTTCTGGCCGCCTCATGGAAGGACGAGGATATTCCCGCGCTCGCCGGCACGCTCGAGACCCTGAAGTCGCGGGGATTCGAGGTCACCGTGCTCGGGCCGATCGTCGAATACGACCGGGCCCTGCCGTGGCTCCTCGCCGAGGAAGTCCTGCGCGGCGACCCATCCATCGCCAGCGCCATGCGCACGCCGGGGATTTTCGAGCGTGACCGGGCCTTGGGCCGGCTCGTCACCGGCAAGGGCGCGAGCTATCTTTCGGTCTACGATTCAGTTTGCCGCGACGGCCGTTGCGACGAATTTGCCGGCGGCGAAATTCCGCTGCAGTTCGATGCGGGCCACCTGACGGCCGCGGGATCGCTCGAGGTGGGGCGAAGGCTGTCGGCCTTCTTTGTCGGCAAGAAGCTGGCGAGGGCGAACGATGCGTCAAACTGATCGCGCCGCCGGAGAAAGCCGCCGCGGCCAAGGGGTCAGGGAGTGCCTGACGGTCGTCCTGGTCGCCCTGGCGCTCGCCGGATTCGTTTCGGGCGAGACGAATGCCGCCTCGGGCATCCCCTCAAAGCTTGCCGGTGCATTCGTCAATTGGGGACCGCGCGGCCGCGAACTCACCTTGCAGGCTTGGGAGAAATGGCTCGGCCATAAGCCGTCATCGGTGGTGGGCGTGGACTTCTACGCTGAAACGACCTGGGAGGATTTCTCCCGGTTGAGCTGGGTACCGGGCATCTGGAAAAAGCTCAACCCGGCGCGAAACGTCGTCTGGTCGATGCCACTGACGGTGAAGGGAACACCGCTCGCCGATGTCGCCGATGGCATGCATGACGCCGAGTTCGAAGCCGCGGCAACGGCGATCTCCGAGGCGCAGCCAAATGCCGTCATTCGCCTCGGCTGGGAAATGAATCTTGCTTCGATGGCCTGGTTCGCTGGGGGGCAGGAGGCCGACTACGTCAAGGCGTTCAGGCGCGTCGTCGGCATATTCAGGCGGCATTCGAGCCGATTCAAATACGATTGGTGCCCGGGATGGGGACCCCAGGATAGTCCCGCCGATCTCGCCTATCCCGGAGACGATGTCGTCGATTACGTCGGTCTTGATGTGTACGATTTCAAATATGACGGTTCGGCTCGGGAACGATGGGACAAATTCTACCTGAACGCGCCATTCGGCCTGCAGTGGCACAAGGAATTCGCCGCCCGGCATCGCAAGGCCATGAGTTACCCGGAGTGGGGGGTCGGCAATTTCGGCGATAACCCGTTTTTCATTGGGCAGATGCACGACTGGTTGATGAGGAACGCCAGCGAAATCGCCTATGCGGCGTATTTCGACGTCGATGGATTATGGCCGACGCAAATCGACAACAGCCAGTTCCCGGAGTCCCAGAAGCTCTTCAGAAGGCTGTTTGCGCGTGTCCATTGAGGCGTCGCCGGCCCATCACTGCGCGCGCCGGGCTTTAACCTTGGTTAATTCTGCGCCGTTAACCGTCGCGAGAAATCAGGCCGGCC
>DATNMT010000100.1:0-12302 GCA_035602495.1 Bradyrhizobium sp. | reverse complement strand
CGGGCGGCATCCTGGTCGAATCCTGGAGCCGCCTGCAGGAGGGCGCGCCGCCGCCGACCATCACGGCGATTCCGTTCATCGTGCTTCTGGTCGACATTGCCGTGAATTTCTGGCGGGCCCGCGCGTTGCATCGCACGGCGCGCGACACCAAGAGCCAGGCGCTCGCCGCCGATGCGCTGCACTTCGCCTCCGACGTGCTGGGCTCGGCCGCCGTCATCGTTGGGCTGGCGCTTTCCGGCCTTGGCTATCGCTGGGGCGACGCCGCCGCCGCCATCGCGGTTGCGATCATGATTGCGCTGTTGGGGTTGCGGATGGCGCGCGCCACCGTCGAAACCCTGCTCGATCGCGCCCCCGCGGGCGCCGCGGGAAAAGCCACCGCCGCGATCCGGGCGGTACCCGGCGTGGTCGACGTCGAGCGCCTGCGGGTGCGGATGGTGGGCGCGACCCACTTCATCGACGCCATCGTCGAAGTGCCGCGCACGTATCCGATCGACCGCGTCGAGGAGATCAAGCGCAGGGCGCAGGCCGCGGTGACAAAGGCGCTCGGCGATGCCGACCTGACGTTTACCGCGGTGCCGGTCGCGCGCGACAATGAGAGCATCCGCGAACGCATCATGGTGATCGCCCGCAATTCGGGCCTCGCCATCCACCACGTCACCGTGCACGACCTCGGCGGCCGGCTGACGGTGAGCATCGACCTCGAAGTCGACGGCGAGATGGCGCTCACCGCCGCCCACGACATCGCCCAGGAGCTGGAGCGGAACATCCGCGACGAGTTCGGCGAGGACGTCGAGGTCGACACCCACATCGAGCCGCTGGAACCTGAATTGCCGCACGGTACCGACGCAGCACCCGACCGCGTCGAGGAAATCCGGGCGGCGCTGTCGCGCTTCGCCGCCGACACCGCGATCCACGACATCCACAGCGTGCGGGTGCGCGACACCAACGCCGGCGAAATCGTCAACTTCCATTGCCGCGCCGCCCCCGCGCTCAGCGTGATCAAGGTTCACGAGAACGTCGATGCGATCGAGCGCGCGCTGCGCCGCGCGTTTCCGACCGTGAAGCGCGTCATCAGCCACGCCGAGCCGCCGAACGTGTGAGCGATCTCTCTCCGGGATTCCAGGCGCGTTCTCCTTTCGGACTCACTTTGCACGTGATTTTGCGGGCTTCCCGGCGCAGCGATTCTCCGTTGGACAAGAATTATTTGCTTTAACGAATCGTTGACTCTCGACAGTCCGCGAAAACTGGATTCAAATCACTGTGATTCGGACGGACTGGGGCCGCTCCGAGCAGAGGTGTAGAAAAGTCTTCCGAGGGGGCCAGAGGCATGGCGCGTGCTCACGCGGCGAACGCGTGCGTCCAATCCGATTCGATCAAGGGATTGGCGCAGTCGATCGCAAAACCAGCCTACCACAGGCTGCTGATAGCGGAGCCGGCGCTTCGCCGCGCGGTGCCTACCCTGATCATCGCCTTCCTCATTACCATTTGTCTTGGCGCCTTCGTGCAGGTGGTGGACCAGACCCGGCAAAAGCGCACCGCGATGAAGCGCGACCTCGCCGCCGTCGCCGATCTGCTGGCCGAGAAGATCGACCGCATCGCCTCGGGCCGGCAGGATCGCGCGACCACCTTCGAGCGCCTGCAGCTGCTGTTGCCCGGCATGATCCCGTCATGGGCTGTCGCGGCCGGCCGCCATGTGATCGTCACCGGCGCGGACCAGCGCGTGCTCGCCCGCGTGCCGGTCGAGGCCGGGATTGGCGACACCTCGAGCGTTCTCGACGTCGTCAGCGCGACGCTGCCGCTCACCGCGCCGGGGAGCCAGACCGGCGTCACCGACATCACCTTGCCGAACGGCAGCGCCGCGCTGGCGGTGCGGCACATCGTCAAGTCGCTGCCGGGACAGGTCATCATCATCCAGGAGAACCTCGACTCGCTGTGGCGGTCGGACGCGGCATTGTCGGTGACGCTGTCGGCGACCACCGGCTTCGTGGTGCTGATCCTGGGCTTTGCCTTCCACTGGCAGTCGACCCGCGCCCGCGAGGGCGATCTGATCAACGACGCGGTGCGCGGCCGCATCGACACCGCGCTCAATCGCGGCCGCTGCGGCCTGTGGGACTGGGACCTGTCGCGCGGCCGCATCTTCTGGTCGCAATCGATGTTCACGATGCTGGGGCTCGACACCCGCAGCGATCTCCTGACCTTCGGCGAGGTCAACGCGCTGGTGAAATCCGACGACATCGACCTGTTCGCGATCGCCGATCAGCTGATTTCCGGAAAGATCGCTCACATCGACCAGACCTTCCGCATGCAGCATACCGACGGCCACTGGATTTGGCTCAGGGTACGCTGCGAGCTCAGCCATGGCGCCGCCGATTCCGGCCTGCACCTGATCGGCATCGCCGTCGACATCACCGAGCAAAAGAGCCTCGCCGAAAAGACGGTGGAGGCCGATTTGCGGCTGCGCGATGCGATCGAGACCATCCCGGAGGCCTTCGTGCTGTGGGACGCCGGCGACCGCCTGGTGCTGTGCAACTCGCACTTCCAGCGCCTGCACAAGCTGCCGGATTCGGCGGTGACGCCGGGCACCTCCTATGAGACCGTGATCGAGGTCGGCCGCATGCCGGAAGTGCGCACGCGGCTGCACGAAGCCGGCACCCAGGCACCGGGCGCGCGCACCTTCGAGGCGCAGCTCGACGACGGCAAATGGCTGCATATCAGCGAGCGCCGCACCAAGGACGGCGGCTACGTCTCGGTCGGCACCGACATTACCCGCATCAAGGAGCACGAACAGAAGCTGGTCGACAACGACCTCCGCCTGCGCGCCACCGTCATCGACCTGAAACGCTCGCAGGCGGCGCTGGAGCGCCAGGCGCTCGAACTCGCCGACCTCGCCGAAAAATACTCCCAGGAAAAAACCCGCGCCGAGGAAGCCAACCAGACCAAATCGAAATTCCTCGCCAATATGAGCCACGAGCTGCGCACGCCGCTCAACGCCATCATCGGTTTCTCCGAGATCATGGAAAGCGGCATGTTCGGCACGCTCGGCTCGGAAAAATACCAGGAATACTGCCACGACATCCTGACCAGCGGCCATTATCTGCTGGAGGTCATCAACGACATCCTCGACATGTCGAAGATCGAAGCCGGCCGGATGAAGCTCGACATGGAACAACTCGAACTGTCGAAGACGCTGGCCGAGTCGCTGCGCGTGGTGTCCGGGCGCGCCGAGGACAAGAACCTGCTGCTCGATGCCGATATCGAAGGACCGATTTCGGTGGTGGCAGATCGCCGCGCGGTCAAGCAGATCCTGGTCAATCTGTTGTCCAACGCCGTCAAGTTCACGCCCGACGGCGGCAAGGTGGTGGTGCGCAGCCGCCAGCTCCCCGACAGGATCCTGCTGCTGATCGCCGACACCGGCATCGGCATCGCGCCGCAATCGCTGGCGCGGCTCGGCCGGCCGTTCGAGCAGGTCGAGAGCCAGCTCACCAAGACCTATCACGGCTCGGGGCTCGGCCTTGCGATCGCGCGATCGCTGACCAATCTGCACGGCGGCTCGATGCGGCTGCGCTCCAGGCTCGGCGCCGGCACCGTGGTCTGCGTCTCGCTGCCGCGCGACGCGAGAGTGGCGCGGGCGAAGATTTCGGCCGCGGCCTAAACCCCCGCTGGCTTCGGCATCAGGCTGACATGCGCGGCCGCGATGCGCCAGCCTTCCGCCGTGCGCAGCCAGACATGACTTTGCCGGCCGGTCAGCGCCGAGCCTTCGCGCTGGAATTCGGTATTGGCGGTCGCGACGTCGCGGCCATAGGCCGTGATGACCGTGTTCATCAGCCGGCGCGTCATGTCGATCGGCGGCCGGGTGGCGCGGAAATTGGCGATCGCATCATAGCCGTAGAGGTTTTCCGCAACCCCGTAGCGCAGCGTACGGGGGCTAGCCCAAAACAATTGGTCCAGCTCCGCGACATCATTGGCAACAAGCGCCCGCTCGTAGCGTGCGAAGGCCGATGTGACCTCGGCCACGACTTCGGGAAGATTGATCTCAAGCATGCAGTTTTCCTCCAACATCAGAACCGCACCGGCGGCGGCGCCAGCACGCCAGCAGCTTCCGCCGCTGCCGCCACCCGCAACACCAGATCCTCGCGCCATGGCGCAGCAGCGATCTGGATACCCAGTGGCAATGGACCGGACCCCGCGACCGGCGCGGCCAGAACCGGCAGCCCGGCAAACGACAATGGCTGGGTGAATACGCCGAGATGGCCCGCGGCCGGCAATTGCCGCCCGTCCACCTCGATCATGCGCTGGCCGATTGGAAACGCCGGATAGGGCGTGGCGGGCGCGAGGATCACGTCGACGTCGCGGAACAGCGCTTCGAGCTCGCTGCAATACCAGCGGCGAAAGCGCTGCGCCCGCACATACCAGGCCGCCGGCACCACGGCGCCCGACAGGAACAACGGCCTTGTCATCGGATCGAAACTGGCGGCGCGGGATTTGAGGTCGGCCAGATGCAATTCGGCGCCCTCGCTCGCGGTGATGATCATCGCGGCCGCGCGTGCCAGCCCTGGCTCGGGCAAGTGGACACGCCGCTCCACGCCGAGCGCGGCTGCGGCTCTTTCGGTGGCGGCGAAGACTTCCGGATGACCGCCGCTGCCGAAGTATCCATCTGCCAGCGCAATCCGCAGACCGTCCATGCCTTGGGCGAGCCTTGATGTGACCGGCTCGACCGGCCGGCCGGCACAGACCGGATCGGTTGGATCGGCGCCTTGCAGCGCGTCGTAAACCGCGGCGATGTCGCCGACCGAGCGGGCGAGCGGGCCGACATGATCGAGGCTCGCCGCAAACAGGCGTGTGCCCGCCCGGCTCAACCGGCCATAGGTCGGCTTGAGACCGAACACCCCGCACATTGCCGCGGGAACGCGGATCGAACCATTGGTATCGGAGCCCAGGCTGATCGGCACCAGCCCGGCGGCCACCGCCGCCGCCGAACCGCCGGAAGATCCGCCGGCGATGCGTGACAGATCATGCGGATTGCGGGTCGGCCCGTAATGGCTGTTCTGGGTGGAGAAGCCGAAGGCATATTCGTCCATGTTGAGCGCGCCGAGCAAAATCGCGCCGGCGCCTTCCAGCCGCGCCACCAGCGTGGCGTCGCGCGCGGCCGGCGGCAGTTCCGCGTCGATGCGCGAGCCGGCCAATGTCGTGAGGCCTTCGATGTCGAACAGATTCTTGACGGCAAAACCCACGCCGGCGAGCGGTCCGGGATCGCGGCCAGAGCGGACCAGGTTGTCGATGCGCGCCGCGGCGGCCAGCGCACGGTCCGCGACCACAGCGGTGAAGGCTTTGATCGAACTATCGCGCGCGGCAATGCGGTCGAGATTGGCCCGCGTGATGTCGACCGCGGTTTGGCGGCCAGCGCGAACGGCGGCGGCAGTGTCGATCACGCCAGCCATCAGCCCGGTTGCCGCGGCATTGCGCCGGCCCTGAAGACCGGCGACGGCTCGGCCTCCGCGGGCAGCGGAAACGCCATCAGCGGCGCCGCAACCCGCGCCAGATTGGCGAAGATGCCGACCACGGCGGGCATGTCCTCTGCCGCGATCGAAAGACCGATCGCGGCCGCGGTGTCAACCACATAGCGTTGCGGATCGATGGCAGGTGTCGACGGGTCGGTCATGTTGCGCTCTATGGTGCGGCGGCTGGCGATTATTTCGCTTTGCCGATCACGCCCTCCACGTACCAATCAAAGTTCCCCATCTTGTCGCCGCCCCAGGACTCGCCCTCCTTGATCCGCACCACACCGGTGTTGTCGGTGACCGGACCGGTAAAGGGATTGAAGCCGCCGCCGATCCTGGCGACCGAGGCTTCGACCAGCGCGCGGACATCGGGTGGCACCGCGGGGCCGAAGGGCGCAACGCCGATCATCCCCTGCCCGAGCCCCAACCGGACCATCGCCGGCTTGAACGAGCCGTCGATCACGCTTTTGGCGGTCGTCGTCATGAACGGCCCCCAGGTGAATCCGAGGCCGGTGATCCAGCCCTTCGGCGCCAGCGCCCTCGCCTCGGTCGATTGAAATCCGATCGAGTAGACGCCGCGGCTTTCGGCGATCTGGATGATGGTCGCCGGCGAATCCACATGCATGGTGACGACGTCAGCGCCCTGATCGATCAGCGCGTTGGCGGCGACCGCCTCCTTGGCCTTGTCGGACCAGCCGCCGGTGACGACGACGCGCGTCACCGCGTTCGGATTGACCGACCGCGCGCCCATTTCGAAGGCGTTGACGTTGCCGAGCGCATAGCCGATCGGCACGCCGACCACGAAGCCGAGCACGTTCGACTTGGTCATCTTTGCGGCCGCGACGCCCATCGGATACCAGGCCGACTGGGTGGCGCCGAAGAAGTTGCCGAAATTCGGCGCCTGCATCCAGCCGCCGGCATGTTCGAACACGACATCCGGATGCTCCTTGGCGACGTTGAAGGCGAATTGCTGATGACCGAAGCTGGTGGCAAAGATCAGCTTGGCGCCCTGCTGGATCATCCCCTCCATGATTCGCTGCGATTCAGCCGTCTCGGGAACGTTCTCGGCCTCGATCAGCTTCAGTCCGGGAATGTTCTTCTTCATCTCCTCGAGGCCGTCTTTCATGGCCCTGTCGTAGCCATAGTCGTTGACGCTTTCGACATAGATCGCGCCGACCGTGAGCGGCTTGTCCTCGGCCGTGGCCGGGCCCATGGCGAACTTGCCGGCGAGAGCCACGCATGCGGTTAGCAAAGCCATCGTTCGCTTCATCTGATCCTCCATTTTCGGCTGCGGCGGCGGTTTGCCGTCGCAGATGCGTTCAACCTCGAGTGCTACTCCACGCCAAAGAAAGTGCGCCCCAATGCCGCCGGCGCGACCGACTGGCGATTCCATCCCCACACCACGAGGACCAGAAGCGTCAGCAAATACGGCACCATGTTCATCAGAAACGGCGACACGTCGGCGCCGGCCGCCTGAAGCTGCAATTGCATGGCCTCGGCGCCGCCGAACAGCAGCGCGCCGGCGATCGCCAGCAGCGGATTCCATCTGGCGAAAATGACGAGCGCGATGGCGATGAAGCCGCGGCCCCCCGTCATGCCTTCGGCCCAGGTCAGCGTCACCGCGGTCGAGATATGCGCACCGGCGATGCCGCCCATGAAGCCAGCCAGCGTTAGCGCCTGGTACTGCACCGATGCCGGCCGGTAGCCGGCGGCAAAGGCGGATGCCGGGTTTTCGCCGACCGACCGCAACACCAGACCCCAGCGGGTGCGGAACAACAGCCACCAGATCAGCCCTGCGGCCGGCACCGCGAGGTAGACCAGGATGTCGTAACTCAACAACCTCGCCGCTATTCCGTTGGTGGCGAGACCGTACCAGTTGAGCCGCGGCAATCCGCCGATCAGCGCGCCGACGAAGGGACGGCCGATCAAGGCGCTGAGGCCAAGACCGAAAAACATCAGGCAAAGGCCCGAGGCCAGCTGATTGGCGCGGCGCTCGATCACCAGATAGGCAAAGATCAAATTGACCGCGCCGCCTGCGAACGCGGCGGCGACCAATCCGAGATACGGATTGCCGGTCAGCGCGGTCAACGCGAAACCGGCGGCGGCGCCGATCAGCATGATGCCCTCGAGCCCGAGATTGACAATGCCGGCGCGCTCGCCGACCAGTTCGCCCAGCGTCGCATAGAGCAGCGACGTGCCCGAGAGGATCGAGCTCGCAACAACGCCGACGGCAAGCGCTGTGTTCATCGCACTGGGCTCCCAACCGGCCGCCGGCCGAGCACGATGAACAGGATGGCGGCCATCAGCACGTTGATGACCGCAAACGGCAGCCCTTGCGTAATCTGCAGGATGTCGCCGACCGAACTGATGAAGGCGAACAGAAACGCCATCACCACGATGCCGCCGGCGCTGGTGCCGGCGAGCCACGCGACCAGGAAGCCGACAAAACCGTAGCCGGGCGACAGTTCCGACACCAGCCGGCCCTGGATCGCGCTGACTTCGACCATCCCGGCGAGGCCGGCGACACCTCCGGCGGCGAACATCACCACCAGGATATAGCCGAACACCGGCAGGCCAAGCTGGCGGGCGGCTTCTGGATTACCGCCGATCGCCCGCATTTGCAGGCCCCAGCGCGTCCGCGTCATCAACAGCCCATAAAGCACCAGGCAAACGAGCGCATAGATCAGTCCGGCGTTGACGCGGGTGTGCAGAAAACTCGGCAGCCGCGCGGCATCGGCAAAGGCCGGCGACTGCGGATAGGCCGAACTCTCCGGATCGCGCCACGGCCCGAAGATGGAGAATTTGACGATCATCGGCGCGATGTAGTTGAGCAGCAGGGTTGAAATGGTCTCGTTGACGATGCGCAGCGCCCGCAAGCCGCCCGCGATCAGCGCCCACAGGCCGCCGCCGACGAAGCCGAGCACGGTCAGGGCCGGCAGCAGAATGAATGCGGGCTGATCGGCAAGCGCGAGCGCGCCGGCGGTGGCGAGCCAGGCCCCCATATAGAGCTGGCCCTCGCCGCCGACATTGATCAGGCCCATGCGGCTCGGCAATGCGGCTGCGACCGCGGTCAAAAGCAACGGGATCATGCGGACCAGCAGCTCGGAAAATCCGTAGGCGTTGCCGAACACGTAGAGGATCGTATCGAGGTAGGCTTTCAGCGGGTCGATGCCGGCCGCGGTCAACAGCGCGGCAAAGGCGCCGAACGCAATCAGCGCGATCAGCGCAAAGCGCAAACCGGCCGCGAGCGCCGTTTCCAGGCAGAGTGCGGCGCTACGCTGCATCTGAATGGCTCCCCGCGCCCACCATCGGCGGCCCTATTGTCTCGGGGCGGAAATCCGCCGGGCCAAACTCCGCGGCGATGGCGCCGCGATAGAGCACCAGGAGTCGGTCGCTCATGGCGAACAGCTCGTCGAGATCCTCCGACATCAGCAGCACCGCGGCGCCATCGTTGCGGGCGCTGGCCAGCAGCGCGCGCACCGTCACGGTGCTGCGCGCGTCCAGCCCGCGGGTCGGATAGAGCGCCACGATCAGTTTCGGGTCGTGCGCCAATTCGCGCGCCAGCACCACGCGTTGCAGATTGCCGCCCGACAGCGTCGCCGCGCGGGCCTCGAAATCGGGGCGCGGAAAGCCAAGCTTGGCAAAGCTGCGGGCCATGTCGCCGTCGAGCCTTTGCCAGTCCAGTGCAATGCCGGCGCGATAGCGCGCGCCGGTGCCGAGCGCGAGATTTTCCCGCACCGTCAATGACGGCACGCAGGCCAGCGCCAGCGGATCGTCCGGTATTGAGGCGACGCCTTTCTCGCGAACCGTCGATGTGGACCAGCGCGAGGCGTCCTCGCCCCACAACAGCTTGGTTCCGCTTCGCGGCTGGCGCAGGCCCAGAATGAGCTCGCCGAGTTCGCGCTGGCCATTGCCGGAGACGCCGGCGATGCCGACGATTTCACCGGGACGGAGGTTGATCGACAGATCGCGCAGCGCCGTGCCAACGGCGCCGGCCGGCGTCGACACCCCCTTGAGAGTCAGCGCGTCGGCGCCGCTGGATTGAGCCGCAACACCGGCCGGCCGCGGCGGGGCGGCCAACGCGCCCTCGAACATCAGGCCGAGCAGGCTCTCCTCCGAAGCGGCCGCGCGATCGACGATGTCGACAATGCGGCCTTGCCGGATCACCGCGATGCGATCGGCGCAGCCGAGTACCTCGCGCAGCTTGTGGGTGATCAGGACAATGCCGAATCCTTCCGTGCGCAATTCGGCGATGGTCCGGAACAGCCCATCACATTCCTGTGGCGCCAGCACTTTCGTCGGCTCGTCCAGGATCAGGACGCGCGCGCCGGCCAAAATCTGCTTGAGGATCTCCACCTTCTGCTGCTCGCCGACCGCGAGCTGGCGTACCGGCTGCCACGGATCAGCGGCAATCTGAAACCGCTCGGAATAAGCGCGCATACGCTCAAGCAGATCGCCGCGCCGCAGGACGGCCGGCAGACCGCTCTGGAACAGCGCGACGTTCTCGAACACGCTTAAGGCGGGGATCAGCGTAAAATTCTGGAATACCATCCCGATGCCCAAAGCGCGGGCATCGCGCGGCGAGGAAATTTCCTGGCGCACGCCGCGGACGCGGATTTCGCCGGCGTCGGCGGCATAATAGCCATAGAGTATTTTGGCGAGCGTGCTCTTGCCGGCGCCGTTTTCGCCCAACAGCGCGATCACTTCCCCCGGCCGGACGTCGAAAAAGGCGATATCGTTGGCCAAAAGGCTGCCGAACCGCTTGACGATCCCGTGAGCCTCCAGCAGCGGCGGTCCGCCGGGTTTGGGCGTGCCGGCGCCCAATGGACCCGCTTCTGGAACGTGGCTGGCTGGCATGTATTTTGCTCGGTTATACTTGCGACCGTCGCAATGCTCGCAGGGAATGGTGCGGGACGCGCCCCATCCGGGACTTCGGCAATGGTGCCGGAACAAGAGACCTTGGGGAAATGACAAAGCGATATGCACGTCATATCAGAACGGAATTTGAGCTCGGTTGACCTGAATTTGCTGGTGGCTTTCGACTCGCTGATGGCGGAGCGAAACGTTACCCGCGCGGCCGAGCGCAATGGGTTGACCCAGCCTGCCGTCAGCAAGGCGCTGAACCGCCTGCGCTACCTGTTCGACGACCCGCTGTTCGTGCGCCGCGACCGCAATATGGAACCGACCGCCCGCGCGCTCGAACTGGCCGGACCGATCCACGGCGCACTGGCCGCGATCTCGCGAACCCTGACGCTGCCGAGCGCCTTCGATCCGGCCACCGTCAGCGCGATCGTGCGGATCGCCACCATCGATCTCTATCACATGAACCTGTTGCCGGCCCTGGTGCGGCACCTGCGCCGCTATGCGCCCGGCGTCGACCTGCAGATGCGAGCCAATGACTGCTCGTCGCTGCGCGAACAATTGGCCGACGGCGAGATCGATCTCGCCTTCGCGCCGCTCGGCAACCGGACCGGCGACCTCACCGCCGAACCGCTGTGGAGCGACCAGCTGGTGACGCTGGTGGGGCCGAACAACCCGTTGCCGGATTCCATGACCCTCGAGGCCTATGCCGCGGCCGAGCATCTGGTCGACGCCGGACACGTGCAGGTCTCCCGCGACGGTGTCGGCACCAGCGTGGTCGATGCGATCCTGAGCGCGCGGGGATTGCGCCGGCGGATCGTGCTGGTGCTGCCAAGTTCGGCCGGCATTCCTTTCGTGGTCGCCGAAACCGATCTGATCGCGACCTTGCCCAGTCGCATCGTCAAGGGCCTGTGCCCGGTGCCGAACATCCGGATCCTCAATCCGCCATTCCCGGGCGTCGGAGTAAGTCCGCAGATGTTCTGGCACCGCCGCACCGATTCGGACCCGCTGCAGATCTGGCTCCGCGCCGCCATTCGCGACATCGCCGCGGGCAACGTGATCGGTTGACGGCGACGCTGCAGCGAGTCGCGGCCCGACGCGTCAGGCGGCCGGCTTGATGTTCTGGTTGACCCGGAAGACGTTGGCCGGATCGAATTTGCGCTTCACCGCTGCCAGCCGGGCATAATTGTCGCCGTAGGTCGCCTTGAGCCGGGCGTCTCCCTCATCGTCCATCATGAAATTCGGGTAGGCGCCGCTGAGGTCGAACGGGTGCACCGCTTCCCAATAGGCCTTGGTCCATCGCGTGACCGGCCCCGCCTTCTGGGGGTTGGGGTCGATGCCGGCGATGACCATCGACCAGGTCGCATCGCGGCAGTTCCAGGCGGTTTCGCCGCTGCCGACGCGATGGACGGCACCGTCGATCGGGTAGAGATGCATCAGCGACAATTCGCTCGGCGTTTTTGCCGCCTGCTCGAGATGGACGTCGATCGCCGCGTCCGGCAGCGTCTTGACGAAATCGCCCCGCCAATACCACTGCATTCCCTTGGGGTAGAGACCATCGAACATGCTCTGTACGGCCGGATAGGGCATCGTTCCCATCCAGTTGAACCACGGCGCCGGCAGCGCGTCGATCAGCGGCGCCAAGGCCTTCCTGCCGTTGTCCTCGGAGCCATCGTAGCAGCACATCAGAAGACAACAACGCTTTCCCCAAAACTCTTCCGGAAACGGCGCACTGGAGAGGATCGTCTTGAGCCCGAGGAACACGCCGAGTTCCTCGGGCGCGCCCGGAAGGAAATCGCGGTAGCGTTGCATGATGGTGCGCGCGTGCTTCTGGTCCCAGGCGGTCGGCCCGGCAAACACCGTGCTGACCGGGTGGAGTTGGAAGACAAACGAGGTGACCACGCCGAAATTGCCGCCGCCGCCGCGCAGCGCCCAGAACAGATC
>DATNMT010000093.1:0-5191 GCA_035602495.1 Bradyrhizobium sp. | reverse complement strand
GTGGACGGCCGGGTCGAGCCCGGCCATGACGAAGAGCCTCCCTCAGTGCACCGAGGTGAAAAACCGCGCCACGCGGAAACCGGAGAGCCAGGTCCAGATCAGCTGGCTGCGGATACCGAGATCCCAGGAGGCGACCACGGCGTCGGCGCGGCCGACCAGATCGTCGATCGGCAACATCCCGACGCCCCCCTCGCGCACCGGCACGCGGCTGTCGGCGGAGTTGTCGCGGTTGTCGCCCATCACGAACAAACGGCCCGGCGGCACCGTGACTTCCGGCGTGTTGTCGAGCCGGCCGTTGTCGCGCAGTTTCAGGATTTCGTGGCTGACGCCGTTCGGCAGGGTCTCGACATAGCGATAGGCGGGCTCGACCCCGCCATTGTCGTCTTCGGCCTGGCCGATGCCGTCCGGCTTCAACTCGGCGGCGCGGTCGTTGATGAAGAGCTGGCCCTGCCGCATCTGGATGCGGTCGCCGGGCAGCCCCACCACGCGTTTGACCCAGGCCTGCGAGCGGTCGCCCGGCCAGCGGAACACCACGACGTTGCCGCGCTTCGGCGTCTCGCCGAACAGGCGGCCCGACTCCGGCAGGTTGATCTGGATCGGCAGCGAGGCGGTCGAGTAGCCGTAGGCGTATTTGGTCGCCAGCAGTGCATCGCCGATCTGCAGCGTCGGCTCCATCGAGCCCGACGGCACGTAGAACGGCTCGGCCAGCGCGCCCTTGGCAAGGAACACCACGAGCACTATGGCCGCAAGCTGCGCAACCTGGCCGCGCCAGGTCGAGGTCTTCGCGGTCGATGCTTGTTTCTCGATGCTGGTCATCTAGCCGGTTCCTCCAACCGTAATCCGTTCCATCCGCAGCGTCGGCTGGCCGACGCCGACCGGCACGCCCTGGCCGTGCTTGCCGCAGGTGCCGATGCCGGTATCGAGCGCCAGATCGTTGCCGATCATGGTGATGCGATGCAGATCGGTCGGCCCGTTGCCGATCAGCATCGCCCCCTTCAGCGGCGCGCCGACCTTGCCGTTTTCGATTTTATAAGCCTCGGTGCACTGGAACACATATTTGCCCGAGGTGATGTCGACCTGACCCCCACCGAAGTTCACGGCAAAAATGCCGTTCTTCACCGAGGCGAGGATTTCCGCCGGATCGCGCTGGCCTGCGAGCATGTAGGTATTGGTCATGCGCGGCATCGGCACATGGGCGTAGCCCTGGCGGCGGCCGTTGCCGGTCGGCTTCATGTTCATCAGCCGCGCGTTCTGGCGATCCTGCATGTAGCCCACCAAAATGCCGTCCTCGATCAGCACGGTGCGATTGGTCGGCGTGCCCTCGTCGTCGATGGATAGAGAACCGCGCCGCGAGGCCATGGTGCCGTCGTCAACCACGGTGACGCCCGGGGCGGCGACCTGCTGGCCCATCAGGCCTGCGAAGGCTGAGGTCTGCTTGCGGTTGAAATCGCCCTCGAGCCCGTGGCCGACGGCTTCATGCAGCATCACGCCGGGCCAGCCGGCGCCGAGCACCACGTCCATCTCGCCGGCCGGCGCCGGCACCGATTCCAGATTGACCAGCGCCTCGCGCAGCGCGCCGTCGGCCGCCTCGCGCCAGGATTTTGTCTCGATGAAGCGTGCGTAACCTTCGCGGCCGCCATAGCCCTTGCTGCCGCTCTCCTGCCGGTCGCCCTGGCCGGCGACCACGGAAATATTGACCCGCACCAGCGGTCGGATGTCGCGATAGCTCTCGCCGTCGGGCCGCAGGATTTCCACCACCTGCCAGGTCGCGCCCAGGCTGACCGTGACCTGACGCACCCGCGGATCCTTGTCGCGGACGTAAGCGTCGATCTCGGCGAGCAGTTTGACCTTGGTCTCGAAGCCGGGCGCCTCCAGCGGATTCTCGTCGCCATAGAGCCGCACATTGGAATGCGCGGGGGCGGCCGCGAAGTTACCGCTATAGCCGCCGCGGACGGCCGCCACCGCATCCGCGGCCCGGATCAGCGCCGGCAACGACACATCCGACGAATGCGCGTAGCCGACCGCATCATCCTTCACCGCGCGAAGCCCGAACCCTTGCGAGGTGTCGTAGGTCGCCTGCTTCAGCCGGCCATTGTCGAACATCAGCGCTTCGGTCTGGGCATATTCCAGGAACAGCTCGCCGTCGTCGGCGCCCGAAAGGCCGCGCGCGACCTGATGGCGCACGGAATCGCGGTCGAGATTGGCGCGGTCTAGCAGCGAGGTAGTGGGGGTCATCGGCCTATTCCGTTGCGTGCAATGATGGGATCAAGATAGTCTTTCACGGGCGGGGTTGCGAGGGGGCCGCGCAGGCCCGATTGCCGCATCGAGGAGCGGGCGTGGCCGATATTTTCGTCAGTTTTACGTTGGATGACCGGAACTGGGCGTTCTGGATCGGGCAGGAATTATTAAAACTTGGTCATGAGACGCGGATGAATGGTCGGCGAAACATCACTGCGGCTAGCAAAAAGGCGCTAAGCTTCCTGCCATGAGCTACCAGCACATCATCACCATCGACCCCGGCAAGCGCGGCGGCCGGCCCTGCATCCGGCGCATGCGGATTGCGGTTGCGGATGTGCTCGGTTGGTTCGCCGCGGGCCAGACTCATGCGCAAATCCTCGACGACTTCCCTGAATTGACCGAGGACGACATCCGGGCTTGTCTGGCCTATGCTGCCGACCGTGAGAGGCGACTGATCACCGCCTCCGATATGTCGTGAGATTGCTGGAGCATTTTTCATATTGGGGCTTCATCCTTCGAGACGCATCGCAGAGCCTGTCATCGGGCGCGCATTCGCGCGACCCGTTGGCGATGCTCCTCAGGATGAGGTCTGAGCCCCTCATGGTGAGGAGCGCGTCTTCGCGCGTCTCGAACCATGAGGCCACGTGACAAGCACCCCCTCACGGCAGCTTGTCATACCCCTCCGCCAGCCCGTTCAAACTGAGCGGAAATCCGATGCCCTCTTCCGGCGTCTCGAAGATGATGAACGTCGCGGTCTTGGCGGCGCGGAACTGGCCGAGCAGCTTGTCGTCCATCACCACCTCGGCGACGCAGCCGTTGGGCAGGCAGCGGACAAAACCGGCGCGGCCGACGTCGACATTGTCGAGTTTCAGGCCGAGCCCGGACGGCAACAGCACGCCGAGCGGGGCCACCACGCGCATCAGCTTGCTCTTCTGGTCGGCGGTCTTCAGCACGATCACGGTGAGGCCGGCGTTGGAACGGTCTTCGGCTACCACGCTCTGGATCAGCGCGCATTGCTCGCCCTGCGCGCCCGGCGGGGTGTCGCAGCGGATCTGCCAGTCGCCATGCACTGAGCGCACCGCGCCCTGCGCGCTCGCCGCCGCGGTCAAGCCAAGAAAGCAGGCGGTGGCGAGAATGACGGCAGCCAGGGTTGCGGCCGGACGGCGGCGGAAACCGGCAAGCCGATGGCCGCGGCTTGCGGCGCTTCTCGTCCTGTGTTTCCAAAGCCCCATCCGGGTCGATCCCTTGATAATCCCGTTAGTCTCGGTCCGAACGGGGTTGAACCCCCAATGACGGCGCCTTGAAGGCGACCTTCAGGCAAGCCTTGTGCCGCAACAGCCGAGCCATGGCCGCACGAATCAGGCCGCTCCGCCGCGTCCCCTCTGTGCCTACATCGGGCAATCCGCCTGTCAAGCGTTCCCGGGCTTGCAAAAGCTCCCTCTCGGCCTGATTTCACGGGAAAATGTGACATCGTCACGATTGCCGGTGGCGGCTTCCGCAGCGCCCTACTACTGCATTGCGAGAGGCCGAGAATTATGGTTTGAGAGGCTGGATTTCGACGCGTTCTAGCGATCTGGCCGAGGTACCCGCAAAGTACCGCCCAAGGCCGTTTGTCAGGGGGCGGATCGTGCAGCATTTCTCCGCCATCCGGCGGAATGCTTTGGGGATTTAGCTTAAGGGAGCGCGAGCGGCATGAAGATGTCGAAGGGCCAAATCGGCCGGCGGTTGCTGGGGTTAGCGGTGGCCGGTGTGGCGCTGGCAACGGGCGGGGCGGCCTACGCCGAACTGGGGCAGCCCGCGCCGTGGGAATACAAGCTGCAGGAAGCGGCGTCCCCGGTGATGGAGCAGATCATCTCGTTTCATAACTGGCTGCTCGTGATCATCACCGTCATCACGTTGTTCGTGTTCGGGCTCCTGGTCGCGATCGTCGTCAAGTTCAACGCCAGGGCCAATCCGGTGCCCTCCCGGACCACCCACAACACCCTGATCGAGGTGGCCTGGACGCTGATTCCGGTCATGATCCTGGTCGGCATCGCGATTCCATCGTTCAAACTGCTGTTCCAGGAACTCGACATTCCCAAGGCCGATCTCACCATCAAGGCCACCGGAAACCAGTGGAACTGGACCTATGCCTACCCGGACGACAAGATCGAGTACACCTCGATCATGCTGTCAGAAGAGGATCGCGCCAAGCTCAGCCCGCCGCCGCCGCGTCTGCTCGGCGTCGACCATGCCATCGTGGTGCCGGTCGACAAGATTGTCCGGGTGCAGACCACCGGCGCCGACGTCATCCACTCCTTCGCGGTGCCGGCCTTCGGCATCAAGATCGACGCCATTCCCGGCCGGCTCAACGAAACCTGGTTCAAGGCCACCAAGCTCGGCGTGTATTACGGCCAGTGCTCCGAGCTGTGCGGCAAGGACCACGCCTTCATGCCGATCGTGGTGAAGGTGGTGAACGACAAGGATTACGACGATTGGAAGAAGTGCGTCCAATCCGGCAAGGACGATTGCATCGACGCGCCGCCAGGCGGCAAGGCGAAGCAATCAAGCTAAGGGCTATAAGGACCGCAAGGTCCGCAAGAGTACTGCAAGGCGGGATTTGAAAATGGCAACGACGGCAGCGACACACGACGATCATGCCCACGATCACGGTCACGACGATCATGCGCACGACCATCCGACCGGATGGCGGCGCTACGTCTATTCGACCAACCACAAGGACATCGGCACGATGTATCTGGTGTTTGCGATCATCGCCGGCGTCATTGGGGCGGCGATGTCGATCGCGATCCGCGCCGAGCTGATGTATCCGGGCGTGCAGATCTTCCACGAGACCCATACCTACAACGTGTTCGTGACCTCGCACGGCCTGATCATGATCTTCTTCATGGTGATGCCGGCGATGATCGGCGGCTTCGGCAACTGGTTCGTGCCGCTGATGATCGGCGCGCCC
>DATNMT010000077.1:0-2525 GCA_035602495.1 Bradyrhizobium sp. | reverse complement strand
AACACGACCGCGATAAAGAAGATGACCTTGGCGATTTCGATCGAGGCTCCGGCGATGCCGCCGAAGCCCAAAATGCCCGCGATCAGGGCAATGATCAGGAACGTAACGACCCAACTCAGCATGACACGGACCTCTGTTTAGACTTTCTGTTTCGATGTCAGCGCGACCTTAGTCCTCGCGCATCGGCTGCTGAAACAATCCGGGCTGGGAACAAAAGTTCCTGACGGCTCCGGGTTCGAAAACCGCTCAAAATTCCGATACTGAAGGGAACAAAAAGCGCGGCTGGATGCAGAAGACCGCTCGCTCCAGCGGGCGGGATAAACCTGTCAAATCCACCGCCAAAGCCCTATATGCCGTTCAATCCTGCTATGAAGGCTCCCCTTCACGGCCCCGCGGTGCCATCGTGGGCGGAAGACGATTCGCATGACCGAGCCGAACAAGCTGCCCCATCACGGCGTTCCCGACCATCAGCCCGCGGCCGGTGGCATTGCCGCGCGCGCCCGCGCGGCCGCGACCCCGCAATATCTCGCCGGGCTCAATGCCGAGCAGCGCGAGGCGGTGGAAACGCTGGACGGGCCGGTGCTGGTCTTGGCCGGCGCCGGCACCGGCAAGACCCGGGTGCTGACCTGCCGCATCGCCCATATTCTCAGCACGGGCCGGGCGCGGCCCGGCGAAATCCTCTCGGTCACCTTCACCAACAAGGCGGCGCGCGAGATGAAGCTGCGGCTTGGCCAGATGCTGGGCCAGGCGGTCGAGGGCATGCCGTGGCTCGGCACCTTTCACTCGATCGGCGGGCGCATCCTGCGCACCCACGCCGAACTGGTGCAGCTGAAATCCAATTTCACCGTGCTCGACGTCGACGACCAGGTCCGGCTGCTGAAACAGCTCTTGACCGCCGACAACATCGACGACAAGCGCTGGCCAGCACGGATGCTGGCCGGCCTGATCGACGGCTGGAAGAACCGCGGGCTGACGCCTTCCCAAGTGCCGGCAGGCGAAGCCGCCGTCTTCGCCAACGGCAAGGGCGGCAAGCTTTATGCGGCCTATCAGGAACGCCTGAAGATCCTCAACGCCGCCGATTTCGGCGACCTCTTGCTGGAAAACATCCGGCTGTTCCGCGAACACCCGGACGTGCTGCGAAATTACCAGAACCGCTTCAAGTTCATCCTGGTGGATGAATATCAGGACACCAACGTCGCGCAGTATCTCTGGTTGCGGCTGTTGGCGCAGGCGCCGGCCGCACCAAAGTCGCATCCGGAGCAATCGGCCTCCTCCGTCATTCCGGGGCGGGCCGAAGGCCCGAACCCGGAATCTCGAGATAAAGTGGACTCACTTCGAGATTCCGGGTTCGCACCTGCCGGTGCGCCCCGGAATGACGAGCGAAATATCGTCCCTTCGCCCGCCGCGTCCCCGCCCCCCAAAAACATCTGCTGCGTCGGTGACGACGACCAGTCGATCTATGGCTGGCGCGGCGCGGAGGTCGACAACATCCTGCGCTTCGAACACGACTTTCCCGGCGCCAAGGTCATTCGGCTGGAGCGCAATTACCGCTCCACCGGCCACATCCTCGCCGCCGCCTCGCATCTGATCGCGCATAATGAGGGCCGGCTCGGCAAGACTTTGCGCACCGAGGACGTCGACGGCGAGAAGGTCACCGTCACCGGCTCCTGGGACTCAGAGGAAGAGGCGCGCGCCATCGGCGAGGAGATCGAGGAGCTGCAGCGCGCCGGCCACAAGCTCAACGATGTCGCGATCCTGGTGCGGGCCTCGTTCCAGATGCGCGAGTTCGAAGATCGCTTTGTCACGCTCGGCCTGCCCTATCGGGTGATCGGCGGTCCCCGATTCTACGAGCGCGCCGAAATCCGCGACGCGCTGGCTTATCTGCGCGTGATCAATTCGCCGGCCGACGACCTCGCCTTCGAGCGCATCGTCAATGTGCCGAAGCGCGGGCTTGGCGACGCCACCGTCCAGATGCTGCACGACCACGGCCGCAAGCGCCGGATTCCGCTGTTCGAGGCGGCGCGCGCCGTGGTCGAGACCGACGAGTTGAAGTCGAAGGCGCGCGGGAGCTTGCGCGATCTCCTCATCAATTTCGATCGCTGGCGGGCGCAGCGCGAGGTCACCTCGCATACCGAGCTCGCCGAGATCGTGCTCGACGAAAGCGGCTACACCGAGATGTGGCAGAAGGATCGCTCCGCCGACGCCGCCGGACGGCTGGAAAACCTCAAGGAGCTGGTGCGCTCGATGGAGGAGTTCGAGAACCTGCAAGGCTTCCTCGAACACATCTCGCTGGTGATGGACCGCGACGGCGGCGCCGAGGACGACGCGGTGTCGCTGATGACGCTGCATTCGGCAAAGGGGCTCGAATTCGACAACGTGTTCCTGCCGGGCTGGGAGGAAGGCCTGTTTCCGAGCCAACGCACGCTCGACGAACAGGGCCGCGCCGGGCTGGCAGCGTGCCCAGGCCAACCGCGCCCGCGGCCAGGGCGGCCGCAACGGCGGCCAAGCCGGCGGCGGATTCAATG
>DATNMT010000066.1:0-6734 GCA_035602495.1 Bradyrhizobium sp. | reverse complement strand
GTTTGCGCGCATGATCGATATCCTGGTCGATGTCTCGTCGCGCTACCTCATCGAGCAATTGAAGGCCGGCGCCGACGCCGTGCAGATCTTCGACACCTGGGCCGGCGTGCTGCCGCCGCGCGAATTCGCGCGCTGGTCGGTCGAGCCGACCCGGCGCATCGTCGCAGGCGTGCGCGCGAAAGTGCCCGATGCGAAGATCATCGGTTTCCCCCGCGGCGCCGGTGCGCTGCTGCCGCACTATGTCGAGGCAACCGGCGTCGACGCCGTCAGCATCGACTGGGCGGCCGACCCGACCCTGATCCGCGAGCGCGTGCAAACCAGGGTCGCGGTGCAGGGCAATCTCGATCCGCTGGCGCTGATCGCCGGCGGCGCCGCGCTTGAATCTGCGATCGACGACGTGCTTTCGAACTACGCCAGGGGCCGGCTGATCTTCAACCTCGGCCACGGCATCCAGCCGGAAACCCCGATCGCCCATGTCGAGCAGATGCTGAAACGGGTGCGCGCGTATAAAGGGTAAGAACTGCCTCCCGACTACCGTTGTCATCATCCGCGAAAGCGGATGATCCAGTACGCCGCAGCGTTTCGAATCCTGCATAGACCGGCGATTACTGGATACCCGCTTTCGCGGGTATGACAGCATCAATCACACCGGCCGGCTGCGCTCGATGATCTCGGCCGCGCCCTTGGCGAGCAGTTCGAGCCCGACCGCGCGGCCGAGTTCGCGCGGCCGGTCCGCGGGCCCCGAGCGCGAGGCCTCGATGAACAGGCGGCCTTGTTCGTCCAGCACCGCGGCGGTCAGCGTCATCCGCGCGCCGTCGATGGTCGAAAATCCCGCGATCGGCGAATTGCAATGGCCGTTGAGCACCCACAGCACCTCGCGCTCGGCGTCGGCGCTGCGATGCGCGGCGGGATCGTCGATGGTGGAGAGAATGCGCCGGGTCTGCCAGTCGCTGGCGGCGCATTCCACCGCGACGATGCCCTGCCCCACCGCCGGCAGCATTTCCTGAACCGAAAATTCACAGGCGATGCGGCTGGCCAAGCCGACGCGCTCGAGCCCGGAGCGCGCCATGATCAGCGCGTCCGCCGGTCCGACTTCGCCGCCGCCGGGCAGCCGCTGCATTTCCTTCCGATCGAGTTTTCGCACGCGGGTGTCGGCGGCGCCGCGATAATGAATTACCTCGACGTCCGGAAACAGCCGCCGCGCATAGGCGGCGCGCCGCACCGCATTGGTGCCGATCTTGAATCCCTTGCCGCGCGATCGCCTGAAGTCATCAATTGAAATTCCGGGGCGCAGCACCAGCACGTCGCCGGGCGGATCGCGCGACAAGGTCGCGCCGATCACGAGCCCCGGGGTGTCCTCATTACCCGGCATGTCCTTGAGCGAATGCATCGCGGCCTGCAGCTCGCCTGATATCACCGTCTTACGGATTTCGGCGACGAAGGCGCCGCCCTTGCCGCCATGCGGCAACAGCTTGCCGATCTGGTCGGTATCGCCCGTGGTTTCGAATTTCACGATTTCGACATCGATGCCGGGCGTGGCCGCGGTCAGCCGCCGGACAATCTCCCCGGTCTGCGCCAGCGCCATCGCGCTCTTGCGCGTGCCGATCCTGATGCGAATTGCCACCACCTACGCTCCATTCAACGCCGCGGGAGAAGCGGCCCCAATTTCAGGGCCGGAAGGCATCATTCCAAAACCCTCTCTAAACCCGAATCCACCTTTCCAAAATGTAATTTATTGGCCGGGGAATTCTTTGGCTCCCGCCCCGATACAGAATTCAAGTCCCAGGCGGCGATGGCGTCGCAAACATGGAGCCAAACGATGAAGATTAAACACGCGTTGGCGGCGCTGCCGCTGGTATTATCGCTCGCGCTGCCGGCTGCGGCGCAGGCGCGAACCGAGACGCTTGCCACCGCCCGGGCGCAGGTCCATCCGGGCGGCGGTCGCGAGGTCGCGGCTCCCGCCTGGAGCAGCGCATGCATGACCGACCAGGGCCCAAGCCAGTGCGGCGAGCCGATGTGGGTCTATGGCAGCCCCGATGCGCTCTCGCGACTGAGGAGCGCGTTCTGAAAATCCGAGGCATGCGGTGTCTTCAGGCTGACTAATGAAGATGATTCAGATTCGTCATGGCCGGGCTTCGTCCCGGCCATCCACGTCTTACTTAGCGCAGCAAAGACGCGGATGCCCGGCACCCGTCTACGCCGAGGCTTCGACGGCCTACCGGTCTCAGGCCGCCGAAGCTTTGGCGAAGGCGGCAAGGCGGGGCATGACGAGCCCGGCGGCTAGCGGTCCTGCAAAATCATGTCGGAGGCCTTTTCCGCGATCATGATGATGGGGGCGTTGGTATTGCCCGACACCAGATCCGGCATCACCGAACCGTCGACCACACGCAGGCCCTCGACGCCGCGAACGCGCAGGCGCTGATCGACCACGGCCAGCGGATCGCTGCCCATCCGGCAGGTCGACGTCGGATGGTAGATCGTGCTGCCGCGCCGGCGGCAATAGGCCAGCCACTCCTCGTCGGTCGAAACTTTCTTGCCGGGATCGACCTCCTCGACCACGAACGGCTTCAGCGCCGGCGCATGCAGGATTCTGCGCAGGATCTTCAGGCCCTCGACATTGGTGGTGCGATCGACTTCGGTGGCGAGATAATTGATGCGGATTTCCGGCGCCGCCGCCGGGTCGGCGCTGCGGATGCGCAGCGAACCGCGGCTCTCGGGGCGCAACTGGCAGACCGACGCCGTGAAGCCGGAAAACGGATGCAGCTTCTCGCCCATCTTGTCGGTCGAGAACGGCAGGAAGTGGATCTGGACATCGGGGGTCGCAAGCCGCGGATTGGTCTTGAAGAACGCCCCCGAGGTGCCGGCGGCGATCGACAGCGGTCCGGTGCGGAACGCGGCATATTGCAGGCCAGCGAGCGCCTTGCGCACCGGGCTGTTGACGACGTCGTTGAGGGTGATGGGTTTCGTGCAGCGCATCACGATCCGGACCTGCATGTGATCCTGCAGATCGTTGCCGACGCCCGCCGCATCGAGCACGACATCGATGCCGTGCTTGCGCAACAGCTCCGCCGGTCCCACGCCCGAGAGCTGCAGCAATTGCGGCGAGTTGTAGGCGCCTGAGGAAACCAGGATTTCCTTGCGCGCCCGCGCCGTCCGCAGGGCGCCGCCCTCGCCGCGATACTCGACCGCGACCGCGCGGCGGCCCTCGAACCGGATGCGCTGCGCCAGCGCCGAGGTTTTGACGTGCAGGTTGCTTCGGCCCATCGCGGGGCGGAGATACGACACCGCGGTGCTCGCCCTTCGGCCGTAGCGTGTCGTGGTCTGGAAGAAGCCCGTGCCTTCCTGGGTCGCGCCGTTGAAGTCGCCATTTTTGGGAATGCCGGTCTGCGCCGCCGCCTCGATGAACGCCGCCGACAGCGGATCGGCGTGGCTCAATTCGGAAACCGGCTGCGGCCCGCCGGTGCCATGAAAGTCGTCGGCGCCGCGCACCTGGTTTTCGGCCTTCTTGAAATAAGGCAGCACGTCGTCATACCCCCAGCCGATATTGCCGCGCTGGCGCCAGCGGTCGTAATCCTCGTGCTGGCCGCGCACGTAAAGCAGGCCGTTGATCGAACTCGATCCGCCCAGCACTTTTCCGCGGGGCTGGAACACGCTTCGCCCGTCGAGCCCCGGCTCGGGCTCGGTCTGGTACATCCAGTTGACGGTCTTTTCCTTGAACAGCCGGCCATAGCCGAGCGGCACATGGATCCAGAGGTTGGTATCCTTCGGCCCCGCCTCCAGCAGCAGCACCGAATGTTTGCCGTCGGCGCTCAGACGGTTGGCGAGCACGCATCCGGCCGAGCCCGCACCGACGATGACATAGTCGAATTCGGGCGCTTCAGTTTCACGGTTCATTTTCTTGTTGCTTCATATCGACGGCTGGAAATTCGGCCTGTCCTCACGCGCTCGCGGCGCGCGGCGCCGACTGCCGCGCGGCGACGCGGCGGATCAGGTCGGCCGTCGCGTCCGGCGCGGTCACCGGCAGCATGTGACCATGCCCGTCCAGCAGCACCAGTTCGAGCGTCGGGCATTGTTGTTTCATCGCTTCGCCCTGCTTGCGATAGTCGAGAACCTGGTCACCCCTGGCGTAGAGCATGCCGAGCGGAATAGTCAGCCCGCCATAGCGCTGCATCATGCCCGGCACATCTTCATTGGCCGCGACGAGGTCGGAGGAGGTGTTGTAGAACGCCTTCGGCCGCAGGCCCAATAGCCCGCCGCCGCGGATCGGGAAATCCGCCGGCACCGCGTCCGGTCCGAACACGAGCTTCAACAGTTTTGGTGCGTTCCGGATTCCCAACGGGATGGCCAGCGTCCAGGCGATGATCTTGCGCATCACGCGCGAATTAATGACGAGGCCCTGGAACGGCTCGGGCACGTCGTCCTGGACTTGCGTGAACGGCGCGATCAGCGCCAGCGCGCCGGCGCAGTCCGGATGATCGAGCGCGATCTTGAGCGACAGGCCGCCACCCAGCGAATGCCCGACCAATAGCGGCTGCTTCAGCCCCAGCGCGCGGATGAATTTTGCCAGCGTATCGGCCTGCGCGCCGAGCCTCGCCGACGCATCGTCCGCGCGCGTCGAATAGCCGGCGCCGGGCCGGTCGACCGCAATGACCCGGAAATCGCCCGACAGCTTGTCCACCAGCGCGTAGGTGTAGTTCCACAGCGTTGCCCCGAGGCCGTGGATCATCACAATGACGGGGCCGTTGCCGCCGCTGTCGACGTAGTGCAGCCGCTGGCCGTCGATTGCAATGAACTGACCGCGCGGCGGCAGCGCGGCTTCGACCTTTCGCGCGGTGTTGGCGGCAAACAACACCAGGCCCACGACGATCAAGGCAACGATCAAAACCAGCGCCAGCAAAATGCTCATGTGGGTCGCACCCATGACAATTCGGGGACCTACCACTACGACACCCGCGCGGGCCGCTCCAGCGCCAAGTTGCCCGCCGCACGGGATGTTGCGCTGCCGCGTTGGGCGAGGGGGATCGTTCGAGCATGATGGGTTAGGTTGAACCTCGCCCCGCTTGCGGGGAGAGGTCGGATTGCGACGAGCGATGCGAAGCATCGTCCGGAGCAACCGGGTGAGGGGGGACTCTCCGCGAGTCCCGCTGTCGAGAGAGCCCCTCACCCCAACCCTCTCCCCGCAAAGAGCGGGGAGAGGGAGAAACGATCGATCGCCGCTGTCAACCTAACGTCATCCCGCGCTAGGGATGCTGAACCGGATGCGTATTCGGCGACGGCGCGTGCTCGGCTTCGGCATCTTCCGGCAGCTTGTCGCCATGCACGTCGAGCGGCGCCCCGATCCAGAGCGGATTGACCAGATGGTCGCGGCGCGGATTTTTCGTGTTCGGATGCACCAGCACGCTCAGGCTGCCATGGTTGAGCATCAGCCACGGCACCAGCGTAGAAAACAAATCCGAAGCAAAGGCCACCTGATACATGGCCTGATCGTGCGGACCCACCTTGACGTCATGCCAGCGCCCCAGCGTGACGGCAAAACGCTCGTCCATCCAGGTACGCAGCCGCTCGGCCTCGGCGCGCGTGGCTGCCGGGTCGTAATAGACATGGGCGTGGTAGCTTGCGATCTCGCTTACCGATCGCGGGTTGGCTTTCTCGGGCAATTCGCTCGTCTCCGCTGTCTCTCGCTTCCTGCGGTCAAGATCGCAGAACGGGATCAGCGGAGTCAACGCGGCCGGGCTTTAGCTTGCAAGGAAGGCTGCCCGGGCTTTAGGCCCGGGGGGTATTTCTTACCTGTGAGCCAGGCCGCCGCCGATCGGGGCAAAAGCGCGGGGTGTCGGCTGGTTTGCCGGGCCGGTGTTGCTCCAGGTGGGGATCACCTGGCTCGTACCCACCGACGTGGGATAAGAACCGATGGAAGGAGCCGTGACGGTTCCGTACCCGGCCAGTCCCGGGGCGGTCTGCGCCAATGCAAACGTGCTGGTGAGGGTGAGGGCTGTTGCCAGTGCGATGGTCGAGAGTTTCATGGTTTTCTCCTTCTCGTATTGTCCCAAAGATAAGAGACAACCGCACCATCGCCAGTAAAACCTTGTTTAAGCGCGACCGCCCGAGCTGTTCACATCTCACAGAGCCTCGATGTTCCATCGCGGCCTGCCCGACTGCTGGAATTCGAGATTCGGAGAGTTCCCAATATTGCCAGAACGGGGATTCCGGGGTTGATTGGCAACGCCGCCCTTAGACGCGCGCACGAACAAGAAAATCGAACGGGGAAGGCGGGAACGCTGCATGGATTTCATTGAACTGGACGGCATCGCGCTGCGCTACGAGCTCAGCGGCACGGGCGACCGCACTTTGGTGCTGGTGCACGAAATGGGCGGCTCGCTGGAAAGCTTTGACGAGGTCGCGCCCCGCTTCGCGTCATCGCGCCGCGTCCTGCGCTACGACACCCGCGGCGCCGGATTGTCGCAGAAGGTGCGCGGGGTGCTCGGCATCGATACCATGGCCGACGATATCGCAGCGCTCCTCGACGCGCTCGGGATCAAGGGCAAGGTGGCGCTGGCGGGCATCGCGGTCGGCGGCGCGATCGCGCTGCATTTCGCCGCCCGCTATCCCGACCGCGCCGGCGCGGTCGCGGTCGGCAGCCCCGCGACCGGCATCGCGCCGGAGCGCCGCGCCAGGGCGCTGGAACGCGTCGCGACCATCGAGACATCAGGCATGGGGTTCGCGGTCGAGGAGTCCAT
>DATNMT010000059.1:0-2168 GCA_035602495.1 Bradyrhizobium sp. | reverse complement strand
CCGCGGTCGCGAGATATTGCCGGCTTGCGCCGCGCACGAGCGCGTCGCCGGTGAAGATGTTGACCCAGAGATCCGGGAAAAATGCAATCAGGGTCCCAATCCCGCCGAGGGCTGCGAACGAAACCGTGCCTGCGGTCCAGGCGATCCGACGCGCCCGTGCGATCCGCCCCGCGCCGATGGCCATGCCGATCATCGGCACAGATGCGATCCCGAACGCGAACGAAACCGACGTCAGCAAATATTCCAGCCGCGCGCCGATACCATAACCGGCGAGGATTTCGGTGCCGAAGCTCGCCAGCATGTGGGTGAAGATGCTGATGGTCAGCACCGACTGCAGCGGCGAGAAGCAGGCAATCGCGCCAACCTTCAGAATGTCGAAAAACATCGCCCATTGAATACGCAATCCCCTGATCCTGGGAACGACGCGGGCATGCCCCGAGAACAGGTACCAACTCATCACCGAGACGCTGATGAGATAGGCCGTCAGCGAACCGGCGGCGACGCCGCGCATGCCGAATGAGGGGATCGGGCCGAGGCCAAGACCAAGCGTACCGCCCAGAATGATCTGGCAGGTGGCGGAGGAAAGCATCAGGAGCGATGGCAGCTTCATGTTGCCGGTGCCGCGCAGGACTCCCGCCATGGTGTTCATCAGCCAGGGAAGCACGGCGCCGCCAAAAAAAATCTGCGTGTAGGCGGTGGCCTGCGCCAGCACGTTGCCGCGACCGCCGAGCAATTGCAGAAGTTTTGGACCGAAGATCAGCATGCCCAGCATGAAGGTCAAACCGAAGCAGATGCCGATCAACAGCGCGTGCGCGGCGAGCGCCGAGGCGCGGTCTTTGTCGCCGGCGCCGAGCGCGCGCGCAATCGCAGACGCCACGCCGCCACCCATCGCGCCGCCCGACATCGTCATGGTCAGCATCACGCAGGGAAACACCAGCGCTATCGCGGCGAGCGACTCCACGCCCAACCGGCCGATATAGGAGGTCTCGGCGATCACGACGCAGGTGCCGGCGCTGAACGCTATGATGTTGGGCCAGGCGAGCCCCAGCAGAGTAGGCAGGATCGGACGGTCGACCAAAGCATTTCTCGCCGGCGCCTCCGGCAGCGGAAGCGGGCGTTCGTCCTCGTCTACGGGTATTTCGGCAAGGCCGATATCGGACAAATCTCTCTCCAGGGGCCCGATCGGATTGCCGCGCCGCGGTGTTTCCTAGCACGAACCAGTCCGATTCCACCTGCATCAGGCGCATGGGCCGCCTGCGCAAACAAGTCGCCATGGACATGCCGTGAAACGGAAGTTCGATCAGCCGATCGACCAGACAAACGGTGGTTTTCCACCGGCGGAAGCCCTCATGGCGATGGGAATGCGGCGACCGCAACCGGCCGCAAGGCCTTCGAACAATCCTTGCAACACCTTTGCGCAGGTTGAGTGATAATCGGCAACGTCTGCCATCAGCTTCCAGCTCTGCTGTCTGATTTCGAATGTGCCGCCGGACTCCTCAATAGCGAAAGCATCGTCCTGCGCTTCGAATAACGTACAGAGAAACCTCGCGAACTCTCCTGCAGCACCGCGACTCGAATCAAAGCCGCGCGCGATCTCGTCGAAATACTGCATGCCGATCAGCTTGCCGGTGAGGTGCAATAGATATCCCGCGTCTTCGGGACCGAACAGTTGCACCATGACCGGTGCGGCGGTCCGGACATATTCCATCGCGTAATTGCGATAGGCTTTTTCCAGCCGCGGCTTCGGCCAGCTCGCAACCAGCAACGCCGGCGCGGTCGTTGGATCGAACAGAGGGGCTTCGAGATGGCGCGCGAACACCAGCCGCTGGTCGAGTTCGAGCGCATGGTCATATTCGTGATAATAGCCTTCCAGTCCGTCCTGGCCGTCGACGCTCTGCTTGGTGCAGACGAAGCCGAGATTCAAGTTGCCGAGCGCGACGCCATTATTGGCATGCCATCCCCGCAGCATCGCGCGCGAGACTTCGCCGGGCACGCCGCAGATCGCGGTCCCCCGCCAGATCCAGCGCGGCGGCGGATAGCGGATCCAGGCCTTGCGGTCCGACTCGTACATGTATTCGACCGACACGCCGCCGATCCAGTTGGAGAGATAATGATATTGCGCGGCAGCCACCGCCGGCGGCAGATCCTTAAGGCCGAGCTTTTCCAGG
>DATNMT010000058.1:0-9941 GCA_035602495.1 Bradyrhizobium sp. | reverse complement strand
GATCGCGCTCAGCTACGTCATCAGCGCCGGCAACGAATCCGACCTCGGGGCTGGCGAATTTTTCGAATATATGGTGCAGGATGCCTCGACCGACGTGATCCTGCTGTTCATCGAGGGCATTCGCGACGTCGACAAATTCCTCGCCGCCGCACGGCGCGCGGCCGAGATCGGCAAGCCCGTGATCGTGACCAAGGTCGGCCGCTCCGGCGCCGGCGAGCGCGCGGCGGCTTCCCACACCGCGAGCATGGCCGGCTGGTCGGCGGCCTATGATGCGGTATTCGCGAAATACGGATTCATCGTCTCCAACGATCTCGATGAGGCCGTCGCCATTGCCGCCGTATTGACCACCAATCCGTTGCCGAAGGGCGACCGCGTCGCCGTGCTCACGGTGTCGGGCGGCGCCGGCATCTGGGGTGCGGATACGGTTTCGCTGCAGGGCCTGCAGGTGCCGGAATTGTCTGCGCCGATTCAGGCCAAAATCGCAAAATGGATGCCGTCCTATGGCTCGGCGCGCAACCCGATCGACCTCACCGCGCAAGGCGCGCACGCCGGCGGCCTGCAGAAGAGCATCGACCTGCTGATCGCCTCCGACGAAGTCGACGCCATCCTGGTCGTGCTGTCGCTGTCGAGCGACACGCGGAAGCCGTTCAAGCAAGCCGAGCTGAAGCCGGTCATCGATGCGCAGCACAAGCCGATCGTGTTTTATTCCTACACGCTCCCGTCGCCATTCGCGCGCGCCGACCTCGCCGCCTCCGGTGTGGTGGTGCTGTCGGGGCTGACCCATGCCGGCGTCGCCATGCGGCAGATGGTGGCGCGCGCCAAATTCAAGCTGGCGCCGCCGGTCGATGCCTCGGCGTTGCCGCCACGCGATCTGTCCGCGCACCTGAAATCAGCAACGCTCTCCGAGGCCGACAGCAAGGCGCTGTTGCGCGAGGCCGGCATCGCCCTGCCGGACGAGGTGTTGGTGACGGAGAAGGCCGGGCTCGACGCCGCGATCGCCCGGGTCGGCTTTCCGCTGGTCATGAAGATCCAGTCGCCCGATATCCCGCACAAGAGCGAAGTCGGCGGCGTCCGCGTCAACATCGCGACCAAGGGCGAAGTGTTTCTGGCGTACGAGGCGCTGTTGCAAAACGCGCGGCGGCATCGGCCGAATGCGGCGATCCAGGGCGTGCTTCTCGGCCCAATGGCGAAAAAGGGCGTCGAGATCATCGTCGGCACGTTGCAGGATGCCACCTTCGGCCCGATGATCATGGTGGGCCTCGGCGGCATCACCACCGAACTGTTCCGCGACGTGATCTACCGCCCCGCGCCGGTGAGCGCGGCGGAGGCCGCCGCGATGCTCGCCGAACTCAAGGCCGCGCCGCTGCTGCAGGGATTTCGCGGGGCGGCGAAGGCGGACGTTGGCGCGCTGGCGCAATTGATAGCGCAGGTGTCGATGCTGGCGGCGGCTTATCGCGACCAGATTTCCGAAATCGAGATCAACCCGGTGCTAGCGCATCCGCAAGGGCAGGGCGTTACGATCGTGGACGCGCTGGTGGTGCGGAAGAAATCATAGCCGTCGTCCCTGCGAAAGCAGGGACCCATAACCACCAGCATTAGTAATGAAGTAAGCCGTCCAACCTTGTGCCCCTTACGCGGGCCGCGGCGTATGGGTCCCTGCTTTCGCAGGGACGACGAAGATTTATTTGTTGTCATTCCGGGGCGCGCGTCAGCGCGAACCTCGGATGCGCAATTGCGCATCGGGGAATCTCGCGCCAACAACTTCGGGATTCCGGGCCCATCGCCTTCGCGATGTCCCGGAATGACAGCGCGGGCTTACCGCCCCCTGAAATTCGCCACCCTTCGCTCGGCGGTGGCCTTGACGCCTTCCTTGAAGTCCTCGGTGGCGCGCAGCTTGTTCTGCTCGACCAGCTCGTGGTTGGTGGCGGCGAGCACGCGGTCGGCGAGGCCGGCGCGCAAGGTGGCGCGGGTCGAGATCAGGCCGAGCGGCGAGCATTCGGCGATTTCATTGGCGAGCTTCATGGCTTCAGTGCGGACCTGGTCCTGCGGCACGCAGACATTGGCGAGGCCCATTCTCGTGGCTTCCTCGCCGGTGACGCGGCGGCTGGTGTAGAAGATCAGTTCCGCGTTGTTCTTGCCGACCAGTTCGGGCAGCGTCGCGGTCAGGCCGAAGCCGGGATGGAAGCCGAGCTTGGTAAAATTGGCGGCAAAGCGCGCCTCGGGGCAGGTGACGCGGAAATCCGCCGAGACCGCTAATCCCAGCCCGCCGCCGATGGCGGCACCATGGACGGCGGCGACGATCGGCTTCTTGTTGCGGAAGATGCGCACCGCCTGGACATAGAGATGGTTGATCGGCAGGTTCGATGCCGGATCGGTCTTGGCGCGCTCCTCGGCCTGCTGGCGGGCCGGATCGGAAAAATTGGCGCCGGCGCAGAACGCCTTGCCTTGCGCCGCGAGCACCGAGGCGCGGATTTCGATGTCGCGGTCGAATTCCTCCAGCGCGTCCGCGATCTGGTTGATCAGCGAGACATCGAAGAAATTCAGCGGCGGCTTGCGGATTTCGATCAGGCCGACATGGCCGTGCTTCTCGACGCCGATATCCGTGTAGTTGCTCATGAGAATTCCTCTCTTGCCTAGCGCAAACCAAGCCCGCGCGCGATGATGCCGCGCAGCACCTCGGTGGTGCCGCCCTGAATGGTGAGTTTTGGCGCGACCTTCATCGCGTAGGGCAGCACGTTGTCGAGAATTTCGTGGTTGGAAGCGTCCGGCTCGACAAAGGCGGCGAGATCGCGCACCCGCTGCGGCAGCGCCTGTTCCCAGATGGTGCCGATGTCCTTGACGATGGAGGCCTCGACCACCGGCTCCTTGCCGGCGTGCAGCATGCCCGCGACCGACACCGACATCCGCCGCATGGTGTGCAACTGCGCCACCAGCCGCCCAACGCCTTCGGCGCCGCGGGTGTCCGGCTTGTCGCCGAGCGCGCGCACCAACTCGGTCAGCACATAATAGGTCTCCAGAAAGCGTTCCGGCCCGCTGCGCTCATAGGCGAGTTCGGAAGTCGCCTGCTTCCAGGCGCCGTCGATTTCGCCGAGCGCGTGATCTTCGGGCACGAAGGCATCGGTAAACACCACCTCGTTGAACTCGGCCTTGCCGGTGAGTTGTCCGATCGGATTGACCTTGATGCCCGGCGTCTTCATGTCAACCAGGAACTGCGTCAGGCCATGGCGGCGGTTCTCCTTGGTCGATGACGAAGTGCGGAAGATCCCCAGCATGTAGTTGGCGACCTGCGCCGACGAGGTCCAGATCTTGGTGCCGTTGATCAAAAATCCGCCGTCGGTCCTGGTCGCCTTGGTCTTGGCCGCGAACAGGTCGGAGCCGGAATTGGGTTCGCTCATGCCGATCGAGAAACAGACCTCGCCGCGGCAGATGCGCGGCAGGATGTCCATCTTGATGTGCTCGGGGGCGTATTTCAGGAGCACCGGGCCGCTCTGCCGGTCGGCGACGAAGAAGCGCCGCGTGGGCGCGTTGGCGACCCGCATCTCCTCGGTCACCACATAACGCTCCAGGAACGAGCGCTCGTGGCCGCCATATTTCTTGGGCCAGGTCATGCCGATCCAGCCGCGTTCGCCGACCCGCCTGGAAAAGCCGGGTACGTCGCTGTCGCCGCCATGCGGCGAGTGCGGATCGAAGGTGCCTTTCGCGACCTCCTCGGCGAGGAAGGCGCGGACTTCCTTGCGCAGCTTCTCGCATTCGGGCGGCAGGCGGATCGGATCGAAACGGAGCGCTGCTGTCATGTGTGATCTTCCCTGAATATTACCGCGAGGCGACCAGCGGCCACAATTCGTCGGCGCCACGCGCGGCGACACGCTTGCCGAGTTCCACTGCCCAATGGCTCTCATGGCCGAAATCGTCGCGCCAGGCGAGCGCCCGCATGGTGTAGCGGTGCAGGATGTGCTCCAGCGTATAGCCGATCGCGCCGTGAACCTGATGGGCGATCGCCGCGCCCTTTTCGGCGGCTTCCGCGCAGCGGATTTTGGCGGCGGTCGCTTCCAGGAAAACCGCATCGTCGAAGTTTTTCGCGTTGGCGAGCGTATCGGCCGCGGAGCTTGCCGCCGTCATCGCGGCCGCGGTTTCGCCGGCCAGCCGCGCGAGGTTGTGCTGCACCGCCTGGAATTTCGAGATCTTCTTCTCGAAGGCGACGCGCTCGCCTGCATAGCGCACGCTGATTTCGAGCATCGATTCCAGGGCGCCGGCGATCTGCAGGCTGCGCGCCACCGCGCCCATCAGCATCAGCGCAGTCTGATCGATGCCTTTCGGCGCCGGCTTGATGGCGACGGGCGTGACGTTGTTGAAGGTCACGGTGTCGCTGCCGTCGCTCGCGAGATTGAGCCCGGCCTCGATCCGGCACGCGGAAGCATCGACCAGCGCGATCGAGAGACCGCTTGTGCCATGCGCCAGCACCGCGATGTGCTTTGCGTCCTTGGCGAAGGGCACGCCGCGGGCGCGGCCGGACAGGGTGCCGTCGGCGTTGAGTGAAATGCGGTCCTTGGGGCTCGCGGGCGCCACCGTCATCGCGCCTTCGGGCGAGGCGATCTTCGCCTGCGCCAGCAGCCATCCCGCCAGCATGGTTTCCGCAAGCGGCACGGCGATGGCAAAGCGCCCGGCCGCGCTCAAGACGCCAAACCCTTCAGCCAGGCTCGCGCCGGAGCCGCCGCACTCCTCGGGAACCCAGGACAGCGGCAAACCGTTTTCGCTCAGCGCCTGCCAGAGCGGCGCTTTCCATTCGCCCTTCTTGTCGCGGTTGATGGTTTGCGGATCGGCGAGATCGGAAAAGATCTTCTCCGCGGTCTCGACGACAATGTTCTCACTCTCCGCCACAGCGTTCCCCGTTGTTCTCCCGGCGCGCATCCCGACTGGCGATTGTTGCCGAAGTGATCGGGTGCGGTCTTTGTCTTGCACCGCATGATGGGGAAAAGCCACTGCCATGACAAGCGTCGATGTCCGCAAGGCTCCCTGCGGGCGCGACATGCGGCGCCGGCGGGTGGAATTGTTAATTCCGGCAGGCGGAGTTTTGCCGACTTGCAGGCTTTTTCCGCCACGATATGGTAGATCGCCGTTGCCGGCTTAGCCAAAACAAAAAAGGAAATGCGGATGTCTGGGGATGGTTTGTGCGCGATCGTAACGGGTTCGGCGTCGGGCCTGGGGGCTGCGACCGCGGCCATTCTGGCCAAAGGTGGCGCACGCATCGTGGTCAACTATTCCTCGAGCCAGAAGGAAGCCGAACAAACCGCCGATCTCTGCCGCAGCGCCGGCGGCGAGGTCGTGGTCGTGCAGGGCGACGTGTCGCGCGACGAGGACTGCAAGAAGATCGTCGCGGCGGCTGCGCCCTGGGGGCGGCTCGATGCGCTGATCAACAATGCCGGCACCACCAAGCACATGGCGCACGGCAATCTCGACGGCCTGTCGGCGGAGGATTTTCAGCGGCTGTATGGCGTCAACACCATCGGCCCGTTCCAGATGGTGCGGGCGGCGCGAGCCTTGCTGGAAGCGGGCGCCAAGGCGTCAGGCCGTGCGTCGGCGGTGGTCAACGTCTCCTCGGTCGCGGGCATCAGCGGCATCGGCTCCTCGATCGCCTATGCCGCGAGCAAGGGGGCGCTCAACACCATCACCTATTCGCTGGCGCGGGCGCTCGCGCCCCTGATCCGCGTCAATACCATCTGTCCGGGCTATATCGATACCACCTGGTTCACCAAGGGCCGCGGCGAGGAGGGTGCGCGGCAGGTGCGCGAATCCGTGATCGCACGAGTGCCGCTCAAGGTTGCCTCAAGCGCCGACGATGTGGCGTCGCTGGTGTGTTTCCTGGCCACGCCGGCCTCGAGCAACATGACCGGCGAAATCGTGCGGATGGACGCCGGGCTGCATCTGGCGTGAGATTTTAGTCCGTCATTTAGACCACGGATCGGAAATCACGCGGCTTGCCACCAGCCGATTCCAGATGAACAGCACCACCAGCGCGCCAATGGTCGCGGTGATGAAGCCGGCGCCCTGGTCGGGACCGTAATGGCCGATGGCCTGGCCGATGAAGGTCGCCAGGAACGCGCCGGCAATGCCCAGCACGGTGGTCAGGATGAACCCGCTCGGATTGTTCGGGCCCGGCGAGAGCAGCCGCGCGATGATACCTGCGACGAAGCCGACGATGATGATCCAGATAATGCCGCCCATGGTGGTCGTCCTCTCTTACAAGATAGCAGAGCCCTGGAAGTTATCAGTGGCCGGCATCAAATCCGGCTCGATAATTCGCCTTCGGTCGGCAATCGCCCGTCCGGCGTCAAATGGTTGATGACGTCGGGAAGCATCCGGCTGAGGCCCGAGAGCAGTTCGTCGCGCGGCAGGCCGCTCTGCGACACCAGGCTGTTGATCTGATCGGCGCCGAGCGCGCTGGCGAGATCGCCCGGCGCAATCTGCTTGTTCGGACCGTTGCCGACCCATGAATTGGCGGTCTCGCTGTGGCCGTTCTGCTGCAACTGCTTGAGCAGGTCGCCGAGCCCGCCGGAGATCACGCTGCCCGCCGCGCCGCCGGCGAGCAGGCCGCCCAAGCCGCCCTTGAGAACGTCGCCCATGCCACCGGTGGTGGTGGTCGCCAGGGAGGGCGCCGGGGCCGGGCTGGCGCCGGGCTGGCTGGCCGTGAGGTGCTTGACCGCCTTCCAGGCGAGCAGTCCGAGGATCGCCATGGTCATCGGCGACATGCCGCCGCCGCTGGATGGCGCGCCTGGATTGCTCGGGCCGCGCGGGCCATGCTGCATTCCGTTGAGTACGTCGAGTAAGCCCATCGTTGCCTCCTCCGAATGCCAGCCCGGGTGAAAACATATCGGCGCGTCATGACGGTTACAAGGCAGCGTCCTCTTCACCTCTCCCCGCTCTTCGCGAGTGAAGAATGGGGAGAGGGAGAAGAAAGTATCGAACGCGAAAATCTGCTACCCAAATCCAAGCGAACAACGATGGTGGGATGCCAGATGAATTCGGACCGACCGATCGCCGTGGCCGGCGCCGGCAGCATCGGCTGCTTTGTCGGCGGCATGCTTGCCGCCGCCGGCCGCCGCACCGCGCTGCTGGCGCGGCCGCGCGTGATCCGGGAGATCGAGGACCACGGCCTGCGGCTGACGAGTTTTGAAGGGCTCGATCAGACCCTTGCCTCGAACCGGCTGACGCTGTCGGAAAATCCGTCGATCCTGAACGATGCCTCCGCCGTGCTGGTGACGGTCAAGAGCGCGGATACCGCCGAAATCGCCGACATCATTGCAAAACATGCGCCCACCGACGCCGTCGTCGTCAGCCTGCAGAACGGCGTCGGCAACGTGTCGATATTGCGTGAAAGATTGCCGGAACGGCGCGTGCTGGCCGGCATGGTGCCGTTCAACGTCACGGCGCCGGCGCCAGGGCGATATCATCGCGCCACCTCGGGCGATATCGTGATCGAACAGGACGCGGCGACCACTGCGGAACGACTTTCGGTGCCGGGCCTGACCATGCGACCGAGCCGCAATATCGCCGGCGTGCAATGGGGCAAGCTGCTCGTCAACCTCAACAACGCGCTGAATGCGCTTTCCGATCTGCCGCTGTCGCAGCAGCTCGCGCAGCGCGGCTGGCGGCGGTTGTTCGCCGACCAGATCGCCGAGGGATTAGCGGCGATCAAGGCGGAAGGTATCAAGCCGGTATCGTCGACGCCGGTCCCGGCAGGCCTGACGCCGCATCTGTTGCGGCTGCCCGACGCGATCTTCGCGGCGATATTGGGGCGCACGATGAAGATCGATCCGCAGGCGCGCGCCTCGATGTGGGAGGACCTGCAGCGCCGCCGCCCGACCGAGATCGATTATCTGCAGGGCGTCATCATCGAAATTGCCGACCGGCACGGGCTCGAGGTCCCGATCTCGCGGCGGGTGGTAGCGCTGATCAAGCAGGCCGAGGCCGCAGGCCAGGGTCCGCCGCGCCTGAGCCCGGAACAAATCCGGTCCTGAGATCGGCACCCCGCCCGACTGCCTTGAAAAGGCACCGATCGCGGCTGAAGTTGAAATGGCCTGCGATGCGCACATGCGTCGCGCCGGGAGGAACCAAATGAAACGATTTTACGCAAGCCTCGCGATGGCTGGCCTGGTGGCGTTCGGCGCGGGCGCGTGGTTGACCGCACCGGCCGCCGCCGCGCCGCCGACCGTGGTACCGTCGCCTGGATATGATGCGAGGTTGCAGGAACAGCGCGCCGCGCAGAGCTATGGTGAACCGGTGGTGCGCGCTCCGCGGCTGGCGCACCGCCACCACGCCAAGCGGCACCATGACGGCGCGCATTGAGCACTACCCGGAATCTCGTGCCTGCAATCTCGGGATTCCGGGTTCGCTCGTTTCACTCGCGCCCCGGAATGACAGCTAGCCCCGCTTCGCCTTGCTGGGAGCCGGAGAGGGGCTGAACAGCTTCTTCAGGTCCTTGAGGCTTTCCGACAGCCGCGGCCATTCGCAGGAGAAGGAGTGCCGCGCGCAATTGGCGGCCTTGGCGCGCGACCTGATCTCGCTTGCCGACGCTTGCTTGTTCGGCGCTTCCACCGGCAGCGGCACCTTTTCGTTGCGCAAGGAGGCCTGCTGCAGCAACTGCTGCTTGGCCGTGAACGCGGCGGCGATGCGGCTGCGCCGCTCGCGTTCGAGAAAGGCGGTATATTGCTCGTCGATCTTTTTCTGTTCTTCCGGTGTCGGGTTCGGGCCTGCGATATCGAAGCTGCGGTTCTGCATGAAATCGAAATAGCTGTAGCCGCCGCCGGGCTTGCGGCGTCCGGCGAATTTGGCGTTGCAATCGGTGAGCTGAACCGACCTTTCGTCCTTGGTCGCCGCCTTCTCGGCCTGCTCGGCGCATTCCTCGAAATCGGCCGGCGCACGCGACCACCACTGCGCCTGCGCGCGCGAGGCGTGCAGCACAAGCAGGCCAGCGATCGAAATCGTCAGCAATACGGATGCGCGCGAAGCGATCACGGACGGCTTCCCCCACGAGACAAATTAAGGCAAATTTTCAAGACATGGTCCCAGCAGATTGTCGCCATATTGTGTTGGCTTGTCACTCCGAAATGGGGCGATTTTCAAGCACGGGTTGCCCGCTTTTCGCTTGACGTAACCGATCGGACACACCGGCCCGCTCCGGAATTGTCAAGGCGTTCAATGGGTCCAACAACGGGCGCGGGGAACTGTCGGCCTTGCGGATTTTTGTGGCCAAATGACAATATGATCGGATCCGAAACGGCGCCTGGCGGTTGCATTTGCGCTCTCTGTGGGCAGAATTTTGGTCATGCCATATCATCATACGCAGCGCCGCAGTTCGATCTTGACTGTTCTTCTGTTGGTCGCCGTATTCGGAGCTGCGTTCCTGTCGCAACGCACGCTGTGGCCGTCGGTCGCCGTCATGGTCGTGCTGATTGCGGTCGAAGTCGTGTTCAAGTCGCTGACGGTCGAGGTGAGCGAGCAGGAATTGCGCTGGTATTTCGGCCCCGGATTCTGGAGCTATCGGCTTCCGCTCGACCAGGTCGAAACCGTTGCCGTGGTGCGTAACCATTGGTGGAACGGCTTTGGCATCCGAATGCGGCCGGGCTTCCGGCTCTACAACGTCTCGGGCCTCGATGCCGTCGAGTTGCGCCTGAAATCAAACGAGGTCCGCCGCATCGGCACCGACGATCCGCAAGGATTGGCGCAGGCGCTGCAAGCGGCCGGCGTGCGCGACAGCTGACTCCCCGCGGCGCCCTGCACTGGCCGCGCAGCACGCGCAATCGCGCCGTGTTGCGCGCCCCGCACTAATCTGTCCCAGCATGGGGCGTCGATCGCAGCCGATCGCTGACCTACCTGAAGCTTGCGCCTCACGGCGATGTCTCAGCTTTAGAATCTTATGGAGAAGCGCAATGTCGAAACTTGGT